>NZ_JAIUJZ010000301.1:0-5302 GCF_020176775.1 Saccharopolyspora sp. 6M | reverse complement strand
TGGCGGCGCCCGCCTGCGCCCCCCGCCGGGCACGCCCCTTCAGCGAGGCGCCGCGGGCCCGGTCATGGGGGGCACCCGGCCCGCCCCCGGCGGTCCCCTCCGGGGACCGCCCTTCATCGAGGCAGCCCCGCCGAGCTCGGCTCACCCGAGGCGGCCGCCTGCGGTCCCCTCCGGGGACCGCCCTTCATCGAGGCACGATGGCGGCATGGTCAGCACGGATCCCGAGCACCTGCGGTCCCCTCCGGGGACCGCCCTTCATCGAGGCCCGATCGCGCGCCAGCCGATGTTGGTCAGCACCCTGCCTGCGGTTCCCTCCGGGGACCGCCCTTCATCGAGGCGAGCACAGCGTCAACGGAGTCGGCGTCTCGTCGAACCCCGCCATCCTTCGGCCCCTCCGGGGGACCGCCTGCCATCAAGGCGTCGCGATCGGTCGGCGGCGGCAATCACTGCCGAGCGGGTGCACCTACGGCCCCAGGGGCCGCCCTTCATAAGCCCCCCGCGGGGGCCGCCAATGGTCTCGAACTCCAAGAAGCCCGACGATGGCGCGTAGGGAAACCAGCCCGCCCCGAATGACCGGCTAGCTGGAAACCAACCCAGGATGACCCGCCCGGCACGGCCGGACACAGGAGCGCAAAACGAATCCTCCCAAAATCCTCCCATCAGCGCCCCGGGCAGCACTTCCGGACCACAAAGGACAGACGAACAAGATCAACCACAATCAAGCAAAAAGCCCGCTGACCTGGACATTCGATCCAGATCAGCGGGCTTCTCGCACGGTGGGCACAGCTGGGTTCGAACCAGCGACCCCTTGCTTGTAAGGCAAGTGCTCTTCCGCTGAGCTATGCGCCCCGGGCGCGGCCGTCCGAAGATCGGCCGCGCTTCGGCCGGATCACTGTACCGACCGGGAACCGCCGGGCCTCACGCGGCCAGTTCGGCCAGCGCCTTCTTCCAGACGTTCTGGTCGCGGGCCTCGCCGGGCTGGTTGACCTCGGCGAAGCGGACCTTGCCGTCCTTGTCGATGAGGAAGGTGCCGCGCAGTGCCATGCCCGCCGGCTCGTGGAACACGCCGTAGGCCTTGGCGACCTCGCCGTGCGGCCAGAAGTCCGACAGCAGCGGGAAGGTGTAGCCCTGCTGCTCCGACCACGCCTTCAGCGCGAACGGGGTGTCCACCGAGACGCCCAGCACCTGCACCTGGTCGTTCTGGAAGTCGGCCAGGTCGTCGCGGACCTGGCACAGCTCGCCCTGGCAGACCCCGCTGAACGCGAAGGGGTAGAACACCAGCAGCACGTTCTTGTCGCCCTTGAAGCCGGACAGGGAGACCTGCTCCTTGTTGTAGTCCGGCAGCGTGAAGTCCGGAGCATCGGCGCCGACCTCGACCGTCATGCGCGCACCCTTCTGTTCGGCCTGTGCACGTACGCCGCCGAACCTACACCGATCACGCACACCTGGGCACCGGCGGCAGGTCGCCACCGGTGCCCAGTAGTGGGTACGGCGATCCGCTCGGCGCTGGGCCGAACTCGTCAGCGCTTGGACTTGGCCTTGCGGTAAGCGAGCCTGGTACCCATCCAGGCTTCCCCCAGACTCGCGTTCGAGGTCTGGGCCAGGTTGGACGTGGACGCTGCCTCAGCGATGTCACTGGGTTCCACGTAGCCGTCCCGACCGGTCTTCGGCGTCAGCACCCAGATCACCCCCTCGTCGGCAAGAGGCGTCATCACGTCGAGGAGCGTGTCCGTCAGGTCACCGTCATCGTCCCGCCACCACAGCAGCACGACGTCGACGACCTCGTCGGCATCCTCATCGAGCAGTTCGCTCCCGCAACGCTCCTCGATCGCGGCACGAACGGCGTCGTCGACGTCCTCGTCCCAACCGATCTCCTGAACGACCATCTCCGGCTCGATGTCGAGCCTGTCGGCGACGTCGACCTCGCTCTTGCCGGCGTCTCCCGCGGCGACCACGGCGTTCTCACTCCTCCAATGCGGTGGTGCGGTGCCTCCACCGCACCCAGGTTGGGCAGATCTGGCCGATAGCGAACACTGCGAACCGCTTCCGGCGCAACTGCTGGGCGCACGACACGCCGGTATCCGGCGTGGAACTCGACTGTAGGCGCCCGCATCCAGGTCAGGCTAGAACGGTACCGCCAAGTAATGACCGCGGTGCACGCAGCGGCCGTGAAGATGGGGGACCATGGGACGTGTCGGGCGTCACCCCAGCCCGCGACAAGCACCGCAAGCAGTCGAGGAGTTCCTTTGCCCGCGCACAGCAACGACGTCGGCGGCACCCCGCAACGGGTGCGGGTCATCCGAGACGGTCTCGCCTCGCATCTCCCGGACATCGATCCGGAGGAGACCGAAGAATGGTTGCAGTCGTTCGACACGATGCTCGGCGAGCACGGCCAGCAGCGTGCCCGCTACCTGATGCTCCGCCTGCTGGAGCGCGCCCGCGAAGGCGGCGTCGGCGTTCCCGCCCTGACCAGCACCGACTACGTGAACACCATCGCCACCGACCAGGAACCGTGGTTCCCCGGCGATGAGGAGGTCGAACGGCGCTACCGCGCCTGGATGCGGTGGAACGCTGCGATGATGGTGCATCGTGCACAACGGCCCGGGATCGGCGTCGGCGGGCACATCTCCTCGTTCGCCTCGTCCGCCAGCCTCTACGAGGTCGGGTTCAACCACTTCTTCCGCGGCAAGGACCACCCCGGCGGGGGCGACCACCTCTACATCCAGGGCCACGCCTCCCCCGGCATCTACGCCCGCGCCTTCCTCGAAGGCAGGCTGACCACCGACCAGCTCGACGGGTTCCGCCAGGAGCACTCGCACGCGGGCCCCGGTGGCGGGCTGCCGTCCTACCCGCACCCGCGGCTGATGCCGGACTTCTGGGAGTTCCCCACCGTGTCGATGGGCCTCGGCCCGATGAACGCGATCTTCCAGGCCCGGTTCGACCGCTACTTGCACGACCGCGGCATCAAGGACACCAGCCAGCAACGCGTGTGGGCGTTCCTCGGCGACGGGGAGATGAACGAGCCCGAATCGCGCGGACTGCTGCACGTTGCGGCGAACGAAGGGCTGGACAACCTGACGTTCGTCGTGAACTGCAACTTGCAGCAGCTCGACGGGCCGGTGCGCGGCAACGGGAAGATCATCCAGGAGCTGGAGTCGTTCTTCCGCGGCGCGGGCTGGAACGTCATCAAGGTCGTGTGGGGCCGCGAGTGGGACTCGCTGCTGCACGCCGACCGGGACGGCGCGCTGGTCAACCTGATGAACACCACGCCCGACGGCGACTTCCAGACCTACAAGGCCAACGACGGCGCCTTCGTCCGCGAGCACTTCTTCGGCCGCGACCCGCGCACCAAGGACATGGTCAAGGACCTCACCGACGACGAGGTGTGGGCGCTGCGCCGCGGCGGCCACGACTACCGGAAGGTCCACGCCGCCTACAAGGCCGCCACCGAGCACCACGGGCAGCCCACCGTCATCCTCGCCAAGACGATCAAGGGCTACGGGCTCGGCCCGCACTTCGAGGGCCGCAACGCCACGCACCAGATGAAGAAGATGACCTTGGACGACCTCAAGCTGTTCCGGGACAGCCTGCGGATCCCGATCAGCGACGAGCAGCTCGAAGCCGACCCGTACCTGCCGCCCTACTACCACCCCGGTGAGGACGCTCCCGAGATCCAGTACCTGCGGGAACGCCGACAGCGGCTCGGCGGCTACCTGCCGGAGCGGCGGGTGAAGGCGAAGTCGCTCGTGCTGCCCGGCGACGACGTCTACGACGTGATCCGGCGCGGCTCCGGCAAGCAGGAGGTCGCCACCACGATGGCGTTCGTCCGGCTGCTCAAGGACCTCGCCAAGGACCCCGAGGTGGGACCGCGGATCGTGCCGATCATCCCGGACGAGGCGCGGACCTTCGGGATGGACTCGATGTTCCCGTCGCAGAAGATCTACAACCCGAACGGGCAGTCCTACACGCCGGTCGACTACCGGCTGATGCTCGCCTACCGGGAGAGCGAGCAGGGGCAGATCCTGCACGAAGGCATCAACGAGGCCGGGTCCAGCGCCTCGTTCACCGCCGCGGGCACCGCCTACGCCACCCACGGCGAACCGATGATCCCGATCTACATCTTCTACTCGATGTTCGGGTTCCAGCGCACCGGCGACAGCCTGTGGGCCGCCGGGGACCAGATGGCGCGCGGGTTCCTGCTCGGCGCCACCGCCGGGCGCACCACGCTCACCGGGGAGGGCCTGCAGCACGCCGACGGGCATTCGCTGCTGCTGGCGGCGACGAACCCCGCGGTGGTGTCCTACGACCCGGCGTGGGCGTTCGAGGTCGCGCACATCGTCAAGGACGGGCTGCGGCGGATGTACGGGCCGGACGCCGAGAACGTCTTCTACTACCTGACCGTCTACAACGAGCCGTACCGGCAGCCCGCCGAACCGGACGACGTGGACGTGGACGGGCTGCTGCGCGGGCTGTACCTGTTCCGCCGCGGCACCGGTGGCTCCGTCCCCGCGCAGGTGCTGGCCTCCGGGGTGGCGATGCCGGAGGCGCTGCGCGCGCAGCAGCTGCTCGCCGAGGAGTGGGACGTGCGGGCCGACGTGTGGTCGGCGACCTCGTGGACCGAGCTGCGCCGCGAGGCCGAGTCCGTCGACCGGCACAACCTGCTGCACCCCGACTCCGAGCCGAAGGTGCCGTACGTGACGCGCGCGCTGCTGGACACCGACGGGCCGGTGGTGGCGGTCAGCGACTGGATGCGGGCGGTGCCGGACCTGATCCGCTCGTGGGTGCCGGGCGACATGGTGAGCCTGGGCGCCGACGGGTTCGGCTTCTCCGACACCCGCCCGGCGGCGCGCCGGGTGTTCCTGGTGGACGCCGAGTCCACCGTGGTCGCCGTGCTCGCCGCGCTGGCCCGCCGCGGACTCGTCGACCGGTCCCGGGTCACCGAGGCCGCGCAGCGCTACCGGCTGGGCGATGTGCGAGCCGCCGGTCCGCAGACCTCCGAGTCCGGCGACGCCTGAAACGGACCGCCACCCGGGCCGCTCGGCGGAGCGGGTGGCAGAACCTCAGCGGGATGATCGCTCGCGACGTCCTCGCGCGAATCCCGCTGAGAACCACCGGATGGTCCTGTTCCGCGCCGGGTCGCTGCTCAGCGGGGAATCGGCAGGACCCACCGCCCAGGTCCGGGGGGGGGGGGGGGGGGGGGGGGCGGCGGCGGGCGGGGGGGGGCGGGGGGGGGCCGCGCGCCGCGGCCCCGCGGGGGGGGGGGCGCGGGGGGGGGGCGGCGCGCCCCGCCGCCGCCCCGCCG
>NZ_JAIUJZ010000300.1:0-5342 GCF_020176775.1 Saccharopolyspora sp. 6M | reverse complement strand
TGCCGCTGCCCCGGACGCGCGGTCCGTTCACCCCCGCCCCCGTGCACGCGTTCGGCGAACGGGTCAACGCCCGCCCCCGTTCGCTCCCACATCGTGGAGGGGGATGTCACAGCGGGAACCAAGCACGATGATCAGGCGACTAGTGGGTCGACCGAAGCGGCTGAGGACAGGAGCGGCGATGGCGACGGATCCAGGTCTCGCGGAGCAGCAGGCCCCGGACTCGTCCGGGAGCGCGGTGGCGGATCGGCCCGCGAGCCCGTCGACGTGGTCGGTGCTGCGCCCGCTGGTGCTGCGCCTGCACTTCTACGCGGGCGTGTTCATCGCACCGTTCCTGGTGGTGGCCGCGCTGACCGGCTTGGTGTACGTGTTCACGCCGCAGCTGGAGCAGGCCGTCTACACCCGGGAGCTGCACGTGCCCGCGGCGGCGACCGCGCACCCGTTGTCGGAGCAGATCGCGACGGCCCGCGAGGTGCGCCCCGGCGAGCAGGTGCAGGCGGTGCGCCCGGGCGCGACCGGCACCGACACCACCCAAGTGATCTTCGCGGCGCCGGACCTGCCGGAGAGCTACCTGCGCACCGTGTTCGTCGACCCGCACACGCTGGAGGTGCGCGGCGACCTGGTCACCTACGGCTCGGGCCAGGCGCTGCCGCTGCGCGCGTGGATCGACAACCTGCACCGCGGCCTGCACCTGGGCGACGCGGGCCGCCTCTACAGCGAGTTGGCGGCGAGCTGGCTGTGGGTGGTGGTGCTGGGCGGTGCGGCGCTGTGGATCGGGCGCACCCGCCGCGAGCGGCGCGCCCGGCTGCTGCTGGCCCCGGAGTTCCGCCCGGCGGGTCGCAGGCGGGTGCTGTCCTGGCACGGGGCGGTCGGGTTGTGGGCGGCGCTCGGGCTGCTGTTCCTGTCCGCGACGGGCCTGACCTGGTCGGTGCACGCGGGCGAGAACGTGACCGCGGTGCGCGAGCAGCTGTCGTGGGAGACCCCGGCGGTGTCCACCGAGCTGCCGGCGGCACCCGCCGGTGACGTGGGCATCGATCGGGTGCACGCGGCCGCGCTCGGCGCGGGGCTGGACGGTCCGGTGGAGATCACGCCGCCCGCCGATGCCGGTTCCGCCTACACCGTGCAGCAGGTGCAGCGCAGCTGGCCGACGAAGCAGGACCAGGTGGCGGTGGACCCGTCGAGCGGAGCGATCACCGAGACGATCCGGTTCGCGGACTACCCGCTGATGGCGAAGCTGTCCCGCTGGGGCATCGACGCGCACATGGGGCTGCTGTTCGGGCTGGCGAACCAGCTGGTGCTGGCGGCGCTGATGCTCGGCCTGCTCTCGATGATCTTCTGGGGCTACCGGATGTGGTGGCTGCGCAGGCCCACCCGCGGAGGTGGCCGGTTCGGCCGGGCGCCGGAACGGGGGGCGTGGCGGCGCGTCCCCGGCCGGGTCATGGCGCCGATCATCGTGGTGGCCGCGTTCGTCGCGTACGCGTTGCCGCTGCTGGGCGCGTCGCTGCTGCTGTTCCTCGTCGTGGACAACGTGCTGGGCGCGCGCGCCCGGCGGAGCGCCGGAGTCTGATCGTGGTCGAATCGCTGCTGCTGAGCTGGGTCCTGACGGTGCTGTTCGCGGTGACGGCGGTGTGGTGCGCGATCAGCGCCACCCGACCGGGCCTGCGGCCGAGCGATCGGCTGAGCTCGGCGAGCCACCTGGCGATGAGCCTGCTGATGATCGCGATGGTGTGGCCGTGGGGCATGGGCGTGCCCGCCACACCGCAGCTGGTGCTGTTCGCGGCGACCGCGGTGTGGTTCGCGGCGCTGGCGGTGCTGCGGGTCCCGTGCGCCCACGGGTACGGCTCACCGCGGCTGGCGCACGCGCACCACGCGGTGATGTCGGTGGCGATGGTGTGGATGGTGGCGGCGATGCCGCTGCTCATGTTGGGTGCGCACGATTCCGGTGGCGGGCACCACCACCACGCGGCGGGAGCTCCCGCGTCCGGGGTGCTGGCCGCGCCCGCGGCCGCCGCCGGGCCCCCGGCGCCGGTGGTGCTGGTGTCGGCGGTGCTCGGGGCGTTCCTGGTGCTGTCCTCGGTGGCGTGGATCTCGACGGCGGTGGACACGGCGCGGCACAACTTGAACACCGCCGACGCCACCGGCGCCCCGGCCGATCCGCGGGCCACCCGGCTGGCGTGGGACGCGGCCTGCCACGGGGCGATGAGCATCGGCATGGGCGCCATGCTCCTGGCGATGCTCTGACGTTCGCCTCGCGGACCGAGGCCCGGCGCGACGTTCCGGGTGTCCTGACCGGGCGGGGACGCTCGCGTCCGGCCCCCGATCGGCGGTCGGGGCCGTTGACGGAGCGAAGCGGCCCGGGTGGCAGTGCCACGCCCTCCCTCGGCGGGACTCCGGTGCCTAGCGTGGAGCCATCGGCCCGGCACCGGGCCGTCCACAGTGGACCATCAATCGCGAGGGGGACCCCGTGTCCGTCTGGTTCATCACCGGAATCTCCCGCGGCTTCGGCCGGGCGCTGGCCGAAGCCGCGCTGCGCCGCGGCCACACCGTCGTCGGCACCACCCGCACCGGCGACTCCGACCTCGACGCGGCGGGCGGCGCGCTGCACACCGTGCCGCTCGACGTCACCGACCCGGAGCAGGCCGCCACCGCGGTCGCCGCCGCGCACCGCGTCGCCGGGCGCCTCGACGTGGTGGTGAACAACGCGGGTTACGGGCTGCTCGGCGCCGTGGAGGAGGCCTCGGCGGACGAAGCGCGGCACGTGTTCGAGGTGAACTTCTTCGGCGCGCTGCGCGTCGTGCAGGCCGCGCTGCCGCTGCTGCGCGCCCAGCGCTCCGGACACGTCGTCAACATCTCCTCCATCGCCGGGCTCGCCCCCGGCGCCGGATCCGGGTTGTACGCGGGCGCGAAGGCCGCGCTCGGCGCCACGTCCGAAGCGCTCGCGCAGGAGGTCGCGCCGCTGGGCATCCGCGTCACCGTCGTCGAGCCCGGCCACTTCCGCACCGAGTTCCTCACCGAGCGCTCCCGGCGCGGCACCGCCGCCGCCCTCGACGACTACGCCGACACCGGCGCCGCCGTCGCCGCGATGCAGCGCACGGACGGTGCGCAGGCCGGTGACCCGGCGCGGGCGGCGGAGGTGATCCTCGATGCCGTCGCCGCCCCGGAGCCACCGATGCACCTGGTGCTCGGCGCCGACGCCGTCGGCCGGACCCGCGCCAACGCGGAACGACTCCTCGGCGACGTCGAGCGCTGGGAGAACGCCTCCACCGGCACCGCGTTCCCGTCCTGAGCCGACGGCACCCGCGAACGCGGAGGGCGGGCATCACCGCCCGCCGGGCGAGCCCCGCACCGGGGCAGGCTCGGGTCACGGCGTCCGCCACACCGCTTCGTCGAGGAGTTCGTCCGCCACCCGCAGCTCCGGGACCGCCACCCGGTTCTCCCGCAACGCCGGGGCGAGCGCCGCGTCCCAGGGCGCGTCGGTGATCCGCCCGGCACCGGGTCCGGCCGGGTGCCGGTCCAGCGCGGCCAGGTAGTCGGCGGTGCTCATCCGCCACGGCACGGCCCCGGCCTTGGCCTGCACGTACGCGGCGATGCGGAGGCCTTCCCCGTCGAAGTCGCCGTGGTGGTGCAGCCGCGCCCCGGCCGCGCGGAGGGTCCGCAGCAGCAGCATCGCGGCGCCGTTGGGCCAGCCGGAGGTGCACACCAGCGGCGGACAGGTGCGGCCGAACCGGCGCAGCGCGCGCTCCAGCACGGCCGGTTCCTGCACGACCCACACGTCGGGCTCGCCGAGCACGATCCGGCCGGCGTCGCGCAGCTGGTCGAGGGTGGTGGAGGCGGCGTGCCCGGAAGCGGTGCAGGAGCGCATGATCTCGCCGCACAGCCGTCCGCCGACCGGCTGCATCCCCGCGCTGAGCACCGCGGTGGGCAGTCCGGGTTCGCCGATCCCGGCGCACCGCCACAGCGCGCGGCGCTGGCCGTCGCTGGCGGGCAGCGGAACGCCGTGCACCTCGGCGAGCGCGCGCAGCACGAGTCCGGACAGCGATCCGCCCGGGTCGAGGGCGCGCGGATCGCCCAGCACCGCCTCGGCGAAGGCGGGCAGCGGCGTGCCGGGCGCGGGCAGCGCGTGCAGCACGTGCAGCGCCGCGTCCAGCAGTCGTCCCGCCGCGGCGGGAGTTCCGCCGGGGAGGCCGCCGCGGCGCACCTGCTCCGCCCACCCGGTCAGGGCGGGCTGGGCGCGCACCACCGGGTGCTCGGTGAACCACTCCCACAGCGCGGCGCGCTGCCGCTGGGCGCGTTCCCGCTGCAGCGCCCGGTCCTGCACGGGGCCGATCAGCTCTTCGACGATGTCCCGGCAGCGCATCCCGCAGTGCGGTTCGAGCACCGCGTCCAGCCGTGCCACGGACACCGTGACGTGGTCGGCGGGCAGCCGGTCGGCGCCGAGCAGGCCCGCGAGCGCTTCGCGCTGCCGCCGGTCCAGCGGGCCCACCCGGACCCGGTCCACGGCCCGGCCCGAGGAGAGCCGGTCGTGCACCGCCCGCCACAGGGGTGCGAACTCGGCTCGCCGCAGACCGTCAGGGAGCACCGCGTTCCTCCGCCAGCGCCCGCCCGTCCCACACGAACCGGGCGGTGGTGACCGCGTCGTCGCCGTCGCCGGTGATGAGCTGGTGGACGGCGATGCCGTCGAGCTCCCGGTAGGTGCACCACTCGTGGTCGCTGGTCAGCACGAGGTCCAGGTCCAGCGCGGTGAGCAGGTCGAACACCTGCCCGCGGTTGGTGGCGTCCACGCCGACGAACACCTCGTCGAGCAGGATGAACCGGGGCGCGGCGGGCACGGCCTGGTAGTGCGCGGCGACGGCGGCGAACAGCGGCAGGTGCAGCGCGATGGCCTTCTCCCCGCCGGAGAGCGCGCCGTGCAGCCGTTTCGTGAGCAGCTGCCAGCCCTCCCCGTTCGCCCGGTCGATCTGCACGCCGAAGCGGTGCCAGGACGTGTAGTCGAAGACCTGCGCCAGCTGCCCCTCCCACCCGGCGGCGGTGCCGTGCCGCCGGGCCTCGTCGACGCGTTCCCGGAAGAAGGCGTGCAGCACGTCCTTGTCGGCGTCGTCGAGCCGTTCCGGGTCGGTGAGCAGCAGTTCGCGTGCGGCGCCGGTTCCGGCGGGCAGGTTGGGGTCCACTTCCCACACCAAGCGCACGGCGACCTTCGACGCGGTGCGGACCCGCTTGAGCCGGGCGTTCATGGTGTCGACGAGTTCCCCGGCCTGGCGGATGCGGGCGGCGAGGTGCCTGCGGGTCTCGCCGGTGAGGGTCTGGTCGAACAGCTCCCGTTCGGCACCGGTGAGGCCCGCGCGCAG
>NZ_JAIUJZ010000299.1:0-5380 GCF_020176775.1 Saccharopolyspora sp. 6M | reverse complement strand
GGGTGTGTTCTTTGAGAACTCAACAGCGTGCCGATGATGGTGAGTGGTAAACTCATCTTGATGAATTATATGCCTCGGTTTTCTTTGGATGGCCGGGGTGCCTCGTTTTTTTCGGGGCAGGATTTTCTCTGAGACATTGTTGGAGAGTTTGATCCTGGCTCAGGACGAACGCTGGCGGCGTGCTTAACACATGCAAGTCGAACGCTGAAGCCCTTTCGGGGGTGGATGAGTGGCGAACGGGTGAGTAACACGTGGGTAATCTGCCCTGCACTCTGGGATAAGCCTTGGAAACGGGGTCTAATACCGGATAGGACACGTGGCCGCATGGTCTGCGTGTGGAAAGTTCCGGCGGTGCAGGTTGAGCCCGCGGCCTATCAGCTTGTTGGTGGGGTGATGGCCTACCAAGGCGACGACGGGTAGCCGGCCTGAGAGGGTGACCGGCCACACTGGGACTGAGACACGGCCCAGACTCCTACGGGAGGCAGCAGTGGGGAATCTTGCGCAATGGGCGAAAGCCTGACGCAGCAACGCCGCGTGGGGGATGACGGCCTTCGGGTTGTAAACCTCTTTCGACATCGACGAAGCCTTCGGGTGACGGTAGGTGTAGAAGAAGCACCGGCTAACTACGTGCCAGCAGCCGCGGTAATACGTAGGGTGCGAGCGTTGTCCGGAATTATTGGGCGTAAAGAGCTCGTAGGCGGTTTGTCGCGTCGGCCGTGAAAACCTGCCGCTTAACGGTGGGCGTGCGGTCGATACGGGCAGACTTGAGTTCGGTAGGGGAGACTGGAATTCCTGGTGTAGCGGTGAAATGCGCAGATATCAGGAGGAACACCGGTGGCGAAGGCGGGTCTCTGGGCCGATACTGACGCTGAGGAGCGAAAGCGTGGGGAGCGAACAGGATTAGATACCCTGGTAGTCCACGCCGTAAACGGTGGGCGCTAGGTGTGGGGACTGTTTCCACGGTTCCTGTGCCGTAGCTAACGCATTAAGCGCCCCGCCTGGGGAGTACGGCCGCAAGGCTAAAACTCAAAGGAATTGACGGGGGCCCGCACAAGCGGCGGAGCATGTGGATTAATTCGATGCAACGCGAAGAACCTTACCTGGGTTTGACATGCACAGGATCGCCCCTGAGAGGGGGTTTCCCTTGTGGCCTGTGTGCAGGTGGTGCATGGCTGTCGTCAGCTCGTGTCGTGAGATGTTGGGTTAAGTCCCGCAACGAGCGCAACCCTTGTCCTGTGTTGCCAGCACGTGATGGTGGGGACTCGCAGGAGACTGCCGGGGTCAACTCGGAGGAAGGTGGGGATGACGTCAAGTCATCATGCCCCTTATGCCCAGGGCTTCACACATGCTACAATGGCTGGTACAGAGGGTGGCGATACCGTGAGGTGGAGCGAATCCTTAAAGCCGGTCTCAGTTCGGATCGGGGTCTGCAACTCGACCCCGTGAAGTCGGAGTCGCTAGTAATCGCAGATCAGCAGTGCTGCGGTGAATACGTTCCCGGGCCTTGTACACACCGCCCGTCACGTCATGAAAGTCGGTAACACCCGAAGCCCATGGCCCAACCGGTTCGCCCGGGGGGAGTGGTCGAAGGTGGGACTGGCGATTGGGACGAAGTCGTAACAAGGTAGCCGTACCGGAAGGTGCGGCTGGATCACCTCCTTTCTAAGGAGCAATACACATCCGCGGACACTGGTTTCGACTGGTGTTGGTGGGGTGTCCAGGGTTGAGAAGACATGTGTTCTTCTGTTCTGGGTGCTCGAGGATTTAGTGGAAATGCCGCTCGGAGTTTTCGTTGTCGTGCACGCTGTTGGGTGTCTGAGGGGACACACTGGTGACTGCGGCCCTTATTGTGGGTTGTGGTTGGTGTCTTTTCGGTTGTTGTTTGAGAACTGTATAGTGGATGCGAGCATCTTTGTGGCCAAGTTATGTAGGGCACATGGTGGATGCCTTGGTACCAGGGGCCGATGAAGGACGTGGGAGGCTGCGAAATGCCTCGGGGAGCTGTCAACCGAGCTGTGATCCGAGGATGTCCGAATGGGGAAACCCGGCCCGAGTGATGTCGGGTCACCTGCACCTGAATGTATAGGGTGTTGGGAGGGAACGCGGGGAAGTGAAACATCTCAGTACCCGTAGGAAGAGAAAACACTGGTGATTCCGTGAGTAGTGGCGAGCGAAAGCGGAGGAGGCTAAACCGGGCGCGTGGGATACCTGGCAGGGGTTGCGTGTCTGGGGTTGTGGGGCTTGTCTGGAGGCGGCTGTCACCGTTTCAGCGTGGTTGTGTGTGTTAGTTGAACAGGTTGGGATGCCTGGCCGGAGTGGGTGAGAGTCCCGTAGGCGAAAGCACATGCGATACGTGTGGATTTGTTCCCGAGTAGCAGCGTTTCCGTGGAGGGCGCTGTGAATCTGGCGGGACCACTCGCTAAGCCTAAATACTTCCTGGTGACCGATAGTGGATAGTACCGTGAGGGAATGGTGAAAAGTACCCCGGGAGGGGAGTGAAATAGTTCCTGAAACCATGTGCCTGCAATCCGTCAGAGCATGATCTTTGGGTTGTGTGATGGCGTGCCTTTTGAAGAATGAGCCTGCGAGTTGCTGCTGCGTGGCGAGGTTAACCTGTTGTGGGGTAGCCGGAGCGAAAGCGAGTCTGAAGAGGGCGTGGAGTCGCGTGGTGCAGACCCGAAGCGGAGTGATCTACCCATGGCCAGGGTGAAGCGCGGGTAAGACCGTGTGGAGGCCCGAACCCACCAGGGTTGAAAACCTGGGGGATGAGTTGTGGGTAGGGGTGAAAGGCCAATCAAACTTCGTGATAGCTGGTTCTCCCCGAAATGCATTTAGGTGCAGCGTCGTGTGTTTCCTGGGTGGGGTAGAGCACTGGTTGGTTGATGGGCCTTATGGGTTACTGACGTCAGCTAAACTCCGAATACGCCTGGGTAGAGCGCGGCAGTGAGACGGTGGGGGAGAAGCTTCATCGTCGAGAGGGAAACAGCCCAGAACACCGGCTAAGGCCCCTAAGTGTGTGCTCAGTGGGAAAGGATGTGGGATTGCCCAGACAACCAGGAGGTTGGCTTAGAAGCAGCCATCCTTGAAAGAGTGCGTAATAGCTCACTGGTCAAGTGGTCCTGCGCCGACAATGTAGCGGGGCTGAAGTGCACCGCCGAAGCCGTGTCAATGAGTCCTTGTGGCTTGTTGGGTAGGGGAGCGTCCTGCATGCGGTGAAGCGTCCGGGTAACCGTGGCGTGGAGTGTGTGGGAGTGAGAATGCAGGCATGAGTAGCGAGAGCAGAGTGAGAATCTCTGCCGCCGATTGACTAAGGGTTCCTGGGGCAGGTTCGTCCGCCCAGGGTGAGTCGGGGCCTAAGGCGAGGCCGACAGGCGTAGTCGATGGAGAACGGGTTGATATTCCCGTACCCGTGTGCACGCGCCCATGGCGAAACGGTTGAGACTAACCATCCGCGAGCATGGTGGCTCTTCGGAGTTGTTGTGTGAGTGCATGGGACCTGATTCTGCGGTAGTCAAGTGATGGGGTGACGTAGTGGGGTAGCTGTGCCAGTGAGTGGTAGTACTGGTGTAAGCCTGTAGCCTGCCGTCTAGGTAAATCCGGGCGGTGTGAAGGGTGAGGGGTGATGCGTAGCCGTTGTGGTGAAGTCAGTGATCCCGTGCTACCGAGAAAAGCCTCTAGCGATGTGTGTGCATGGCCCGTACCCGAAACCGACACAGGTGGTCAGGTAGAGTATACCGAGGCGGTCGGGTGAACTGTGGTCAAGGAATTCGGCAAATTGCCCCCGTAACTTCGGGAGAAGGGGGGCCATTGCTGGTGAACACCCGTGCGGTGGGAGCTGGTGGTGGCCGCAGAGGCCAGGGAGAAGCGACTGTTTACTAAAAACACAGGTCCGTGCGAAGTCGTAAGACGAGGTATACGGACTGACGCCTGCCCGGTGCTGGAACGTTAAGAGGACCTGTTAGCATGCCTTTGGGTGTGTGAAGCGGAGAATTTAAGCGCCAGTAAACGGCGGTGGTAACTATAACCATCCTAAGGTAGCGAAATTCCTTGTCGGGTAAGTTCCGACCTGCACGAATGGCGTAACGACTTCTCCGCTGTCTCGACCACAGGCCCGGTGAAATTGCAGTACGAGTAAAGATGCTCGTTTCGCGCGGCAGGACGGAAAGACCCCGGGACCTTTACTATAGCTTGGTATTGGTGTTCGGTGCGGCTTGTGTAGGATAGGTGGGAGACTGTGAAGCGTTCACGCTAGTGGGTGTGGAGTCGTTGTTGAAATACCACTCTGGTC
The DNA here is from genome assembly GCF_020176775.1 of Saccharopolyspora sp. 6M. Lineage (NCBI taxonomy): Bacteria > Bacillati > Actinomycetota > Actinomycetes > Pseudonocardiales > Pseudonocardiaceae > Saccharopolyspora > Saccharopolyspora sp. 6M. The sequence goes on along the minus strand of NZ_JAIUJZ010000299.1, from coordinate 1,092 downwards.
GTTCTGAGCATCTGAACCTCGGACCCTGATCGGGTTCAGGGACAGTGCCTGGTGGGTAGTTTAACTGGGGCGGTTGCCTCCTAAAGGGTAACGGAGGCGCCCAAAGGTTCCCTCAGCCTGGTTGGTCATCAGGTGTTGAGTGTAAGTGTATAAGGGAGCTTGACTGTGAGACTGACAGGTCGAGCAGGTGCGAAAGCAGGGACTAGTGATCCGGCACTGGCTGGTGGAAGCGGTGTCGCTCAACGGATAAAAGGTACCCCGGGGATAACAGGCTGATCTTGCCCAAGAGTCCATATCGACGGCATGGTTTGGCACCTCGATGTCGGCTCGTCGCATCCTGGGGCTGGAGTTGGTCCCAAGGGTTGGGCTGTTCGCCCATTAAAGCGGCACGCGAGCTGGGTTTAGAACGTCGTGAGACAGTTCGGTCCCTATCCGCCGCGCGCGTAGGAGATGTGAGGAAGGCTGTCCCTAGTACGAGAGGACCGGGACGGACGGACCTCTGGTGTGCCAGTTGTTCCGCCAGGAGCAGGGCTGGTTGGCTACGTTCGGGAGGGATAACCGCTGAAAGCATCTAAGCGGGAAGCCTGTTCCAAGATGACGTCTCCCACCCCTTTTGTGGGTTAAGGCCTCCTAGAGATGATGGGGTTGATAGGCTCGGCATGGAAGCACAGTAATGTGTGGAGTGGACGGGTACTAATAGGCCGAGGACTTGTTCACGAAGATTGCTACGCATCCACTATACGGTGTCTGAGGCAGCAACCGGTTGGTTGTTGAATTGGATAGAGGTTTCACACGGCGCCCCGTGGTGGGGTGTTGGTGTGGTTGGATTTGTCGGTGGTTTTAGCGGAGCGGGGAACGCCCGGTCCCATTCCGAACCCGGAAGCTAAGCCCTCCAGCGCCGATGGTACTGCACTCGATAGGGTGTGGGAGAGTAGGACACCGCCGACAATACTCATGAGGGGACACGCCCCGGAACTTGGTTCGGGGGCGTGTTCTGTTTTCCAGGACCGTCAAGGGGCTGGGGTGAAGACGATGATGGGGGCCTGGTCCCCAGGGAGTGGCTTGAAGGCCACTGCCTGGGGACCGGCCCCC
>NZ_JAIUJZ010000298.1:0-5433 GCF_020176775.1 Saccharopolyspora sp. 6M | reverse complement strand
ATCCACGACAGCCTCCTCCAACTCACCACCTGCCTCATCCAACACCGACGCACCCAAACCTTCTGTTAGCAGTTCTAAGGGCTATCAGGCCGCGTCAAGGGGCAGGCCCCGGACGAAGGGCTGCGGCGGGCCGGTCGGTGCCCCTTGACCCGGCCTGATCGGGCTGCGCCCGGTCGATGGGATGGAGCCACCAGGCCGCCCCGTATGCAGGGAGAGACGCCACTACCCGCCGGTGCCGGTGAGCGCACCGGGTTCGGCTTCAGTGCCCGCCGGTGCGAGTTGCCGAACACGGTGCGCGCTTCCGTTCGTGGTGCGCGGCGAACTGACCCGATGGCGACACGAGCCCCGCACAGCGTCAAGCCGCAGAAAAACATCTTGGGCGGACCGCTTCAGCGCCCCCAACCCGTAGGGCAGCGATCCGCCCAAGATCTTTTTCTGGACGCGGCTTGACGCTGTGCGGGGCTCGTGTGGTTCCGCCATCAGTTCGCCGCACCCCCCCACCGCCAGGGAGCCACCGTGCAGTTCCTCATCCACGCCGTCCGTACCTGCGACCGCTGCGCGACGCGGTTCCGGTGCTGGGAGCACCTGGCGCAGCTCTGCGACGACTGCCGCCCCACGCCCCGGCCGGTGGGACAGCTCGCCCTGTTCCCGCCCCGCCTGGCACGCGGCGAGCGGCGACTCACCCGCTGAACCGGGCACGGCCCGCCGCCGACAAGGTGGCGGGCCACCCCTGCAAGCAGGCTTCACCCAGGCCCGGCCCAGGCCGTCTACAGGCCGTGAGACGGTCGGAAACCCCCTGTTCCAGTCAGTACCACTCAGAACCATTCGCACTGGTCAGAACGCCCGCACGGACATTGCCACACGTCAGCAAACCCCGGTGAGAAGAACGGACCGTTCGACCAACTAGATGAGGCAAACGGTCCGTTCACTCCCACCCGACCCCCCGAGTCAACGGACCGTACGACCAACCAGATCAGGCAAACGGTCCGTTCACCCCGACCTGCTTCCGGGCTGGACGAGGTGAACGGACCGTTCGTCCACCGGGGGCGCGGGTCGTCCACCTCCCACCAGGGTTCCGCGGCAGCAGCCGCTCCCCACCGCGCACACCGCACCGGTCGAGGGCAGGAGACGACCGGAGCCGAGCTCGGATTCAGGCGGCGAGGTCCGCCGCGAGCCGATCCGCGGCGGTGCGGGGTTCGCGGCCGAGGAGTTCGGCCAGCAGCGAGCCCGGTTCGGCGAAGTACCCCTCCCGCGCCGCCTGGTAGTAGGTGAGCAGGAGCCGAGCCGCCGGCTCCGGCACACCGCCCGCGATCTGGTCGGCGACCCACCGCTCGTCGTCCACGACGATGCGCTCGACGGTGCGGCCGGTGACGTCGGAGACGATCCGGCTGAGGTCGTCGAAGGTGACGGCGTTCGGCGCGGCGAGGGTGGCGGGACCGTCGAGGACGCGGTCACCGGCGAGGAGGGCCGCGGTGGCCTCGGCCACCTCGTCGCGGTCGGTGTACGCAACGGGACCGTCGTCCGGCCCGGCGATCACGCCGGTCCGCCGCCACGGGCCCAGGACCTGGTCGAGCGGGCCGTAAGCACCGTTGCGCAGCGCGGTCCAGTCGACTCCGGAGCCGGCGAGGAACGCCTCGGTGGCGACGTGGATGTCCGAGGGCCGGTACGGGTTGCCGGGGACGGCGCCGTGCTGGCTCGTGTAGACGATCCGCCGAGCACCGGCCGCGACCGCGGCTTCGACGGCACCGCGGTGCAGGCCGACGACGTCGGCGGCCGGATCGTTGCCGGACACCAGGAGGACCTGATCGGCACCGGCGAACGAGTCGCGCAGGGCGGCCGGGTCCTCGTAGGAGCCCCGGCGCACCCGCACGCCGCGGTCGGCGAAGTGCCGCGCCCGGGTGACGTCGCGGACGCTGACGCCGATCCGCTCGGCGGGCAGGCGTTCCAGGAGGTGCTCGACGACGGCAGCTCCCAGTCCGCCGGTGGCGCCGGTGACAACGATCATCTTCTCGACCTTTCCGAGCATCCGCCCCGGTGACCGACGCTCCGCACAAGTTGACCCGAGGGGTCAGCTTCGCTTCCGCCACGACCGTAAGTAAACTGACCAGGAGAGTCAAGTTAAGGCGACAGGAAGAGGCGACGATGCCCGGCGCGGTACCCCCGGAACCCCAGTTGCGCGCCGACGCCCGGCGCAACTCCGAGCAGATCCGCTCCGCCGCGATCGGCGCCTTCCGAGGACGAGGCCTGGCCGTGCCGCTGGAAGAGGTCGCCAAGGCGGCGGGCGTGAGCAAGGCGACGATCTTCAACCGGTTCGGCGGGCGGATCGGCCTCATCGAAGCCGTCATCGAAGAGGTCGTGACGAGCGAGCTGTCCGCCGTCATCGACCGCGCACGGGCCATCGACGACGCCGGTGAGCGGATCGAGCACTACCTCACCGCGATCCGCGACCTCCAGTACCGCCAGCCCGCCTTCAACGACGTCCTGCTGCAGGCGTACCCGGACTCGCCGCAGCTCGTGGAGATCTGCCGCGCCGGCAGCGAGGCCAACGAGGAACTCGTCGCGGCGGCCCGCACCTCCGGCGCGCTGCGGCCGGAGTTCACGGCGAGCGACCTGCACGCGCTCGTCCACGACAACGCCCTCGCCCTCAAGCACGGCCGGCGGCCGCTCCGGGAGGACTACGACCGCCGCACCACGTACCTCCTGGACGGGATCCGCGGACGCTGACGCACCATCACCCGCGACAGGAGTGAACGGACCGTTCGTCCAACTAGACGAGGCAAACGGTCCGTTCACCCGCGGCGAGCGGCGCTCCAGAGCCGTCCGGTATGCCCGTTCCTCGCGTACGCTGGCAGGAGATGATCTCGGAAACCGAGATCGGCATCGGCCGCCACCAGGAGGTCCACAATGGACTTGGGCAAGCTGTTCAACTCGCTGTCCCCCGCCAAGCACAGCCACCGCTCCTCCCGCGACAGCAGCGACCGGCACCGCCACCACCGCGGGCACAGCGGGTCCAGCAGCGACCACCGCCGCCGTCGCCGCGACAGCTCCAGCCGCAGCGGATCCGGCCGCCGACGCCACCGCAGCCGCAGTTGAGCGCTGCACCGGCCCCGGAAGAAGCCAGCTCGTACTACGACGAAGGCGACTGGGGCCCGCCCGGGCCCGCCCTCGGACCGGGCGAGCACCTGGCCCCCGGATACCGCGTGATCTCGTTGCTGCGGCGGGGAAATCGCCTCGACGTCTACGACCTGTGGAGCGAGGAGCGCGACTGCCGCTGCATCGGCAAGACGCTGCGCCCCGAGCGCGCCGCCGACCCGACCGCCGCCGAACGGCTGCGCGAGGAGGGGGCGCTGCTCGGGTCGCTCACCCACCCGAACCTGGTGCGCGGCTACGAGACCCTGCTCAGCGGCGAGCCCGAGCGGCCCGCGGTGATCACCGAGACGCTGCCCGGCGCGACGCTGAGCCACCTGCTGGACGAGCACGAGCGGCTGCGGCCGGTCGACGCGGCGATCCTCGGCGTGCAGCTGTGCTCCGCGCTCGGCTACCTGCACCGGAAGGGCTGGGCGCACCTCGACGTGAAGCCGTCGAACGTGATCTCCACCGGCGGCCGGGCCGTGCTGCTCGACCTCAGCCTCGCCTGCCGCATCGGGGAGCGCAGCTCCGCCGGAACCTTCGACTACCTGTCGCCGGAACAGGCGCGCGGCGGGGAGATGACCGCGGCGACCGACGTGTGGGGCCTCGGGATCACGTTGTGGGAGGCGCTGTCCGGAGCTCCGCCGTGGGCGGAACACTCGCACCACCGCGGCGCGGACGGGGTGCGGCACTACCCGCAGCTCACGTCCGCCCCACCGCCGCTGCGCACCCGGCGGCGGCTGCCGGCGCGGCTGTCCCGCACCTTCGACGCCTGCCTCGCACCCGACCCCGGCGCCCGCCCCACCATCACCGAGGTCGCGGACCGCCTCATCACCTGGTCCGGCGTCGACCCCGCGGCCTGACCCGCGGGGAACGGCCCGCTCGCGATCGAACGAGCCGTTCCCCGCGGTGGTTCAGGAGCGCGGCGCGGAACCGAGGCGCACGGCCGAGACCAGGAAGAAGATCCCGCCGAGCAGCGCGTACCCGGCGACGTTCGCCAGCGACGCGTCCGGCTTCCCCGCCATCAGGAAGAACGAGGCTCCCGCCAGCACCGAGATGCCACCGCTGGCGATCATCGCCCACTGCCCGCCCAGCCGAAGCCGCCGCACGGCCACCCCGAGCTGCACCGCACCGGCCACGACCGCCCACGCGCCCCACACCCGCAGCACCGCCGGGATGCCCGAGGTGAGCGCGACGATCAGACCGGCCGCGGCCAGCGTGCTGATCGCGATGTTCACGTAGAGCCCCGCCGCGGAACCCCGGGACGAGCGGGCGTCGACGATCGCCGCCGCCACGTCGAACACCGGGTACAGCACCAGCAGCACCGCCGTCAGCGGGCCGAGGCTGGACGCGGTCAAGAACACCAGGACCGCCCAGACGAGGGCGAAGCCGAAGCGCACGAAGTAGAGGCGGCGCAGCGTCGCCGCGACACCGGTCGAAGCGGCGGGGGCGGTGGCGGTGGTCATGGCGGGTTCCCTTCATCGAGGAGGCTCGCATCGAGCCCCAGGAAGAAAGACCGTTCTCTCTCCCGATGGGGGAAGCGTGGCAGACCGCTCCGCAGAATGCAAGAACGATCGTTCTTTCTGCTACGGTGGCCGCATGGCGACGACGCGCACCGAGGACCCGAATCCGCGCGGCCGGTCCGAAGCCCGCGACCGGCTGCTGGCCACCGCCAGCGCGCTGTTCTACGGCGAAGGCATCCGGGCCGTCGGCGTCGAACGCATCCTCGCCGAAGCGCCGACCACGCGAGCCACGTTCTACCGGCACTTCCCCTCCAAGGAAGCGCTCGTGCTCGCCTACCTCCGCGACGTCGACGCGCACATCCGCGCCGGCGTGCGCACCGCCGTCGACACCGCGCCGAGCCCCGCCGACGCGGTCCGCGCGATCGGCGACGGAGTCGCCGCCGACCTCGGCAGGCCCGAATTCCGCGGCTGCGCATTCCTCAACGCCGCCAACGAATACCCCGAACCCGGCAATCCCGTGCGCCAGGTCGTGCTCGACCACCGCGCCTGGTACGTCGCCGAGCTCACCGCGCTGTTCGCGCAGGTCTTCGGGGGCTCACCGCGCCGCGGCAAACCGGAGCACGCCGCGCGGCACTTCCTGATGATGCGCGACGGCGCGATGACCGGTGCGCACATCGACGGCGCGGAGAACGTCGGCGCCGCCTTCCAGCGCGGGGTCGAAGGACTGCTCACCGTGCTGCACTGAGTTCTCCGGCCACGGTGTTCTCCGGCCACGGTGTTCTCCGGCCACGGCCGGGCGGAATTCCGGGCTGGGCCCGGGATTCCGGGGTGGGCCCGGGAT
>NZ_JAIUJZ010000297.1:0-5789 GCF_020176775.1 Saccharopolyspora sp. 6M | reverse complement strand
GTTTGGGGGCGGCGGGTGCGGTGACGCCGGTGCAGGGGTGGAAGTGGATGATCCAGTCGTTGAAGGCGGTGGTGAAGATCGCTGAGAGCACGGTCTTGAAGCGAACGAGGTGTGCGGAGTGGCGCCGTCCGCAGCGAGTTGCCGCAGGTGGTCGCGCACGTGAGCGGGCAGTATCTCGTTCATCCGCATGGTTCTGAAGCCAGCAAGCAGGTATCTGGTGAGGATGTGCTTGTCGCCCTGGCTGGTGTTGAGTTCGATGGTGTGGTTGGGTAGTCGTGGTCTCCACGACGTAGCGCTGGAACTGTCGGCGTCCGCTGGTAGGTCCACGAACCTGCCTTTGGCGAGGTGCGGGTTGTCCGCCTTCTCGGGCTTGTGCTGGAAGTCGGGACCGAGGCCGGAGAGCGAGGGTTTGCGCCGCCTCTACAGGGAGGCTTCAGTTGGGTCTTCCGTTGTCTTATTCCTCATTTTCCGCATGGGCATCCGAAGTATCAGGGTTCAGCCAGTTCTGCGGAATAAGCGCGTTGCCTTCTCGCCAGAACTCGACGACCGATTCCCCAAACCAGGGCTCTGGGAAGTCGGCATGGTCGAAGGCGATGACTTGTAGTTGTCCGTCTAGTTCGGTGACGACGTTGAACATCATCTCGTAGAGCTTGCGGGTGTTTGTGCGATCCACATCCGATAGCTCCGTTAGGTCTCCCCCGGTGTCACGGTCACGTGGGAAGAAGGCTTGGCTGGGCTGATCGAGAACGATAAATCGTGGAACGGGACGGTGTGCTTCGATGAAGTAGTCCTGAAGCGCGAGGTAGGCCGTAAGGTGGTAGCCGACCCAGCTCATCCCGCTTCCGATCGCTCCGGCGTCCATGTAGGCAGGTCCTTGGAGAGTGTCGGCAACGACGGTCAGGCGGTAGGGGTCGATTCGGACGCCGTGTTCGGAGTGTTCGAGAGGGAGTGATTGCGCGAGTGCGGTCATCCGGCGCCCGACGATGTTCAGCAGAGAGTTGACGGCCGAGCGTAGCTGTTCTGGATCGAGCTCATCGTTGAGGCTTGCTGCTCGTCGTTCGAGATTCTCGACGGTGTGTTCCAAGGCGGCCATGGCGTCGTCATCTGCGAGCGTGGCGGTATCCAGGTATTGCGCGATGCGGCCACGTACGAAGCTCTGCTGCTCCCAGCTGCGGCGCATCGTCTCGCGTCGTTGGTCTGTCTGTGCGAGATCGTCGAGAGCTGTGTCGATGTCTGCGAGTTCAGTCCGGGCAGCACTGCGCGCTTGGAGGAGCTCTGCGCGGGCTTGGGCCACGCGGGGTTCATCGCGGTGAGCGAGATCAATGCGTTGAGATACACGTTCGAGACTCTGTGTGATCGCCGCGCGAGCGCTCGGTGTGTCGAGCGTGTTCTCACAAATCGGGCACGTGGCAGCGGCTTTCTGCTTGTCAGGAATGAGTCCGACCGAGGCGAGTCGAACGCGGTGCTCGTTGAGTTCGGAGCTGTACTCGTTGCCAACCCTGGCGAATTCGTCAAGACCACGGATCTTGTCGTTGAGATCACGCACGGTGCTGCGAAGCTCGGTTCGGCGTGCGAGTAAGCGCTCCATCTCACCATCACTGTCAGCGTCGTCGACGTTGACAGGCGATTCCTCACTGCTAAGGACGCTCGTGAGGATTTCAAAGGCGCCGCGGGTGTCCGTCGGTAGGGCATCGGGTGCGATTAAGCCGCTAGCCTTGGCATCTGCGATGAGGCCTGCGGCGCGCCCGACGCCGAGCTCACGAGTGGCACGAGCTTCATCCAACCTCAGCGTCGTGCGTCGAAGCTCACGCCGGACTTCTGAGAGCTCTTGGCGTTTACGGAGTGCATCGGGGTCTTGCGCGCCAAGGAAATACGGCAGCGTGTCGCGGATGGCTTGTTTCTGATGCTCACGGTTTTGGTGGTGGAACAACAGTTCGGGATTGGCAATCTCTCCTTGCCCCTGGAAGCAGTAGTAGAGCGCATGGCGGAGGTTCGCCGCCAGCGGGCGTCGTGTCTGTCCCGCAGCAGGTACGTGGAGATTCTCGGCGATACCGATGAGGCTGCCAAGGTAGTCGACGACATCGCTGGCGCTGGCGTTGGTGTGGAGGCCCGCCCGTGGCGGGATCGCTGTTTCTCCAACGGCCAGGAACGCTTGCGTCGTGGCGGCGCCATGGTCGGGCGCTGGGCGGCCGACGAAGAAGTGGGTGTTGCCGGCATGAGCCAGGAGCCCATACCAGTCGACGGTGTTCTGGATCGGTCCGAGCGGGACATGAGGGCTGTCGCCCCCGAGAAGGAACCGGAGAATCCCTATAATACTGCTCTTACCTGTCCCGGACTCGCCGGTGATGATGTTGAGCTGACCAGGGCGGAACCGGATCTGCCGCATATTCCCGTCGGAGTGGTAAAGCACAAGAGCATCAAGTTGCATCACGGGCGGACTCCCCACTGGGCAAGAACGGTGGCCTCGTCTGCGGCGGTCCCTCCAAACCACCGGCCAAGGAATTCAGCAGTCCGAACGCACGCTTGCCAGTCCTGTGTCGGCTGGAGGGTGCGGGGACGGCGCAGGAGAGTTCCGGGAGCAAGTGAGCCGAGCGCTCCGACCAATGCTCCGTGCTGGATGCCATATCTGATGGCGGCTGCGGTGAACCCTCGGAAAGTACGAACGCGGTCGGCGAAGTCCATACAAAGGACAGGGTGGGATCGCAACCAGATCCACATCGAAGCCGCTGTTGTAGGCGGAAGCGCCTCCCGTGTGGGCATGTGCAGCGCGCACGGCAAAACAAGGAACGCGTAGGTCACCGGCATTCCTTCGCTCGACTTCGCTTCGTATCTCTTCGTCGCCTTATGGAGCAGCACTGCACAGAAGGCAGGGTTGAACAATGCGCCGGTCTCAGAATCCCCGACCGGGCCGGGCAGGCTCATGCAGCCCCCTCGGTCTCCGCCGTGGTTCGCACGTCACTCAGACGGTGTTTGAGGAGGTCAAGCCAGTCCGGATGCCAGCCGATCTGCAGCCGGTCGGCGAGGAGATGGAGCGATCCCAAGGGAATGTAGCCTGAGCGCACCCCGGAACGGATCTCCGGCAGGCTTCGTTCCTGCAGACGCTGATAAAGCTGCCGGGCGTCACGGCGTTTGACGTCCTCGCTTGGCTGGTCGTCACCGAATTGCTCTTCCAATGGAAGGAACACGCGCATCCATTCCTCGATTAGGCGCCGGTCATAGGCGTCGAGTTCGCCCACCGCGAGGAGTTGCTCACGCTGCCACCTGGACCGTTGCAGGAAGGCGCGGTTATGATCGTAGACAGCCTGCCGAATGCGAGTGTGGTGCAGCATGATGAGCTTGAGCTGCTCAACGAAAACCCGATCGTGCTCGTCCACTTTCTCCTGGGGCGGCTCGGGATCACGATCATAGTCAAGGGGAAGGTTGTCATCGCGGAGAGACTGCGCGATCAAATGCAGTTGGTCCTCGATCTCCTGCATGGAGATCCAGTCGACCTCATCTCGAGCGATGTGCGTCAAATGCACCATGGAGCGGTCATGCCACCATCCCCGGAGTCGTTCGACCAAAGGCTTCCGCCGTTGCGCGACAACCGTCTTACGGACGGTGGCGACGAGCCGACCGGTGATGTCCTCTCCCGCTGCCTGGCCATCCAAGACGGTGATCCGCGAAAGCAACTCGGTTCGCTTCTCCACAGGGAGGCCGAGGTACCGATCATAGTAGGACACCAGTGACTGGTTACCCCTTGCTCGCGCGACGCCATCGAGCTTCTTGCGAGCCGCCACCACGTCCTGTGCTGTACGGACCGGGCGTAGCAGGCTTGCTGCAGTCGTGTCGGTCGCCGTCACAGTCGTAAACAGGAAACAGGCGGAACGCTCATCGGCCGACTCGATCCAATTGTGCAGCGACTTCCACAGATCCGGGCTCGTATCGCCCAGCGACCCATGACGCCCCACATGATGCTTGGTCTGCCACAGCTCGCGAGAGTCTCCCTGCCCTTCAAAAGTGATGTCGTCGACCGTTTCCAACGACAGACGAAGACTCTCCTCCTCATCCATCCGTTGCAGCGCGATGAGCAGTGCGTACTCGACCTGCGCGAGGTAACCGATCGCTGACCCCGCAGCACTGAACCGGTTGACGATGACGTTGCTCACACATAGGAAGTTAGCAGTGTGAAGGCGCCCTGTGTGTGGCGAGGTCGCATCCCGTGACGAGGGCCACCAGACGCGCCCGTGGCTGGGCGTAAGGGAGTCGCGAGCGCAACCCAACTCGGGCGTCATCATGTGTCCTGGTCCTGTTCGTCGCCGTGGGGTGCGGCGGTAGGAAGCCAGCCGCGGTGTAGTGCGGGGGCAAGGTCGTGGGCGGCGGAGTCGGCGAGGGCGGCGGCGTCGTGGAGGTAGCCCTCGGTGGTGGTCAGCGTGGCGTGGCCGAGGTCGCATGGGATCTGGCGGGCTTCGGCGCCGCGGTTCTTGGCGTGGGTGGCGTAGGAGTGGCGTGCAGAGTGCGGGTGGATTGTGTCGCGCAAGAGGGCGAGATGGGTGGCGATGAACGCAGCCTTCTCACCGGCGAGTAGCTCCCGGCGCCACCGTGCCCGGGTGGCGGGGCGTCCGGGGCGGGCGCGAAGGTCGTGCACAGCTGACGCAGCACGGCCTGCAGGTGGGGCGTGCACGCGCGCGTCGGTCTGGGTGATAAGCAGCGGTTCGGCGGGGCGGGCGCTGGTCTGGTCAGGCAGCGCGGGAGTCTGCGCGGGGCGCCGGTCGGTGAGAAAGGCGTCGACAGCGTCGGCCGCGGGCGGGGCCAGCGCACGGCGGTCTTTGCCGCCCTTGCCGTGCACCCGCAGCGCGGCCGGGGATCCGGGGGCGCCTGCGGTGGTAGTCGTCGAGGTTGATAACGAGGAGTTCTTCGGCGCGCATACCGGTGCCGATGAGGATTTCGATCGTGGCACGGTCGCGGCGGCCGTAGCGGTGGTGCTCGGCCAGCAGGTAGGTGGCCAGCCGCGGCGCCCGGCAGACCTCAAACGACCACAGCACGGTCTGGGACCGCGTGTCCTGGGTCTGGTTGAGGTGCTGGGAGCGGCGGTCGACCAGTGCCGCCGGGCTGTGCGTGACCAGCCTGGTGCGCAGCAGGTACTTGCGGTAGAAGGCCGAGACCGCCGAGAGTATCCGGGCGCGGGTGGTGTCATGGCAGCCGGCCTCGGCGAGTGCGGCCAGCCAGCGTTCGACGTGTTCCACCCGAACGTCGGCGAAAGAGGTGGACCCGTTGCGCAGACACCAGGGCAGCCGCTCCAGGCCACTGGGCTGGGCGCGGCGGGCGCGGCCGCGCCCGCCGGTTTGTGCTCGGTGGCTGGTAGCCGGGCACCCATTCCAGGGGGATGCCGAGGTCGGCGGCGTAGGCCAGGCGGGTGTTGAGCGAGGTGTAGAGCCGCAGCAACTCCGCGAACTGTCTAGGGATCGGCAAGTCCGACCGTCTTCGGGTTCGAGACAGGTTGGCTCGGAACAGGCCGCTTTTCGATGAGCCGGGTGGCGCCGAGAACCTGGCTGGTCACGCCCACACTGCGCCGTCGGGCGGACACGTCGTCACCACCGCCCCAGGCCGCTGCACTCCGGTCGCCGGGCAGCGTGGGGAGCTCAGGGGGTAGGGCGGTTCGTCATCAGGCGGTAACAACCGGCGCGTGGCTGGCTCTTCGCTGGTGCGGGATGGATGACTTTGCTGGCCAACTGGCCACGGACAAGACCATCCGGCAAACTCAGGCGTTGCGGATCCGCTGGCGCAGCGGGCTTTCGGTGTCAATCGGA
>NZ_JAIUJZ010000296.1:0-6038 GCF_020176775.1 Saccharopolyspora sp. 6M | reverse complement strand
AGCGCGTCCCGCTCGGCGCGCACCGCCCGCTCGGCGACGGCGGCGGCGCGGGCGTCGGCGGCCGCGGCGCGCTGCGCGTCCGCGTCGGCTTCGGTGGCGCGCCGGTCGGCCCGGTCGCGGGCGGCGGTGGCGGTGCGCTCGGCTTCGGTGGTCTCGGCGTGCAGCCGGTCGAGCTCGGCCGCCTCGTGGTGGCCGTCGGCGAGCCCGGCGATGCGGGCCCGGAGCCGGTCGGCCTCCCGCGCCAGCTCACCGCGCCGCGCCAGGACCTCGTCCCGGTCGGCGGCGGTCCGCTCGTGGCGGCGCGCGCCGTCCGCTGCCTCCTCGGCGGCCCGGTCCAGGTCGGCGTCCGCGGCGAGGAGGTCGGCGGCCGCGGCGCGCAGCACCCGCCGCGCGTAGCCGGACTGCCGGTCGGCGACGGCGTCCGCTGCCCGCACCTGCTCGTCGAGCCGCGCCAGGTGTTCGCGGCGCCGGTCGAGGCGTTCGAACCCCTCGGCGAGCTCGGAGATCTCGGCCGCGCCCAGCGGTGGCAAGGCGCGGGACAGCAGCGTGGACAGCAGGTTCGGGTCCAGCCGCTCGGACAGCTTCGGGGTGCGCAGCTGCAGCAGCGCGGTGATGAGCGCTTCGTAGCGCGGCTCGGTGAGCTCCGGGAACAGCGCGGCGCGCACCGCTGCCCGGTGCTCGGCGGGCGTGTCGTGCACGGTCCCGAGTTCGCCAAGCCGCTCCTCCAGCGCGGTCCTCGTCAACGGCTGGTCGTTGCCGTTGACCAGCCGCAGGTCCACGCCGACGCGCCGGGAGGTGGTGAAGAAGTCCGCGCGCACCTCGGCGGTGTGCTTGCTGGCCTGCAACCGGGCGCCGCAGGTGAACCACCCGTCGCCGCAACGGAATTCCAGCCACGCGTAGCCGACGCGGGTGACGCCGGAGGCGCCCTCGCCCATCAGGTTCCAGTGCATGGTGCGTTCCGCGCTGCCGAACGTGGACAGCCGGTTCGCCCGCAGGTCCGCGTCGAACAGGAACGGCAGCAGCAGTTCCAGCGCCTTCGACTTCCCGGTGCCGTTCGGGCCGCGCAGCAGCAACCGTCCGTTGTGGAACTCGAAGACCTCGTCGTAGTAGCGCCACACGTTGAGGATCCCGGCGCGCGACGGGCGCCAGCGGACCGCGGCGGTTTCGGGGGCGGTCACGACGGGTTTCCTCCAGCGGAGTCGGGGGAACCGGACACGATGGTGTAGCGGGCGGCGGCGGGCAGCGCGACGATCCGCTCCCCGTCCCGCCGGGCCAGCCCGAAGTCCACGAGCACCGCCACCGCGTCCGCCACCAGCCGCGCCGGGCCGTCGGAGTAGCGGTAGGTGCGCGCCGATCCCGGCGACCGGTCCAGCACCGATTCCGCGTCCTCCCGCAGCTGGTCGGCGGTGAGCCCCGCGCGGGAGGCGCCGAGCGAATCCAGCAGGTGCAGCGCGGCGACCTTCGCGTTGTCGCCGTCGTCGGGGAACCTGCCGTCGGTGGCGAGGGATTCCGGGTCGACCAGCAGCACGCCTTCGGCGCGTTCCTCCACCGCGAACCCGCCCTGCTCGGCGGCTTTCCGCATGCTCTCCCGGCCGGTGCGGGAGGTCGCCCACTCGCGCTGCTCCGCGGTGAGGTCCGCCCAGTACACCACCGGGTCGTCGAACAGCTTGCGCAGCACGGAATGCCGCAGCCGCAGCGCGCGCTGCACGTCGGTGGCGCCCGCACCGCCGTAGCGGGGTTCGGCCAGCATCCCGGCGAGCCGGTCGCCGTCCGGCAGCCGCGACGGCCCGTTCGGCGCGGCCAGCAGCCGCACCAGCAGCGTCGCGTCCACCCGGTACAGCACCTTCGCCCCGGCGGAGTCGGTGTAGTCCTCGGTGCTGCCGTCCACGGGGTCCAGCGCGCCGAAGCCCTCCAGCGCGCGCAGCACGTCCACGAACGCCATCCGCTCGGCGCGCAGCGCCGGGTCGAACCCGGGCAGCACCGGATCGGCCGCGGTGGCCTGCGCGACGCGGTCCGCGAGCAGTCCGACGGTCGTCGCGGGACCACCGAGCAGTTCCGCCGCGGCCACGCAGAACAGCGCGTAGCGCCGCCGGTCGAACGGCGCCCGGCTGCCCCGGTCCCGCCGAGCGGGCCGGGACGCGTCCGGGTCGGAGCGCACCTTCGCGAGCCGTGCGTACCCCTGCCGCGGCTCCACGACCAGCGCCCAGCCGCAGTGGTGGTCGAACCAGCTCGCGAGGGTGTCGGCGCGCCGCCGCACCAGGTCGAACCCGTCCGGGTCGGTCGCGGCCCGGATCAGCGGGCTGCCCAGCAGCAGCCTGATACCGCGGGCCAGGTCGGCGCGTTCCGCGATGACCAGCTGGTTGGCGAGGTTGCTCATCCGCCCGCCTCCACCGCGCCGTCGGCGACGAGCCGCACGTGCACCGCGAAGTCCGGGCCGCGCAGCGTTCCCCGCTCGGTGCGCAGCTCGGCGGTGCGCCCGTCCGCCGGGTCGGACAGCTCGATCTCGACCCGTCCGTCGCCGGTGCGGGCACGGCGCACGCCCGCGTCGTCGGCGCGGCTCGCCAGGGCGCGCCCCAGCAGGTCCAGCAGCCGGTCGAGCACGCCGGGTTCGAGCCCGGTGAACGAGGAGAGCCGGACTTCGCCGCCGGTGACGAGCCGCTGCCACGCCGCGTCCAGCTCGGCGCGCTCCCGCCTGGCCCGGGCCGCGCGCAACGCGGCGAGCTGCGCGACGTCGCGCACCTTCCCGGTGCTGCCGAGCTTCTCGACGCGCCCGCCGCTGCGCAGCAGCGCCGAAACCCGCACCCGCGGGGCCCGCACCCACGGCGTCGCGGGCGCCACCAGTTCGGGGTCCTCGTGGGCGAGGTGCGCGTGCCGCGCGGGGCCGAGCCCGAACGCGGCGGACCAGAGGCGGTGCAGGTCCTCGTCCCGGTCGGCGGTGGTGAACCACCGGGCCAGTTCGCGGAAATCGGCCGCGGCGCTGGACGATCCGCTGCGGGCCTCGGTGATCCGCTCCAGCTCCCGCAGCAGCTCCCCGACGATTCCGCGGGCGGCGGCGCGCAGCAGCTCCGCGCGCGGTGGCGAGCCGTCCGCCGGGCGGAACCAGTCCCGCAGCGTCCCCCAGCTCGCCGCCCGCCGCTCCAGCCAGTCCCGCTCGTCAGCGGTGGGCGGCAGGTCCGCGCCGCGCAGCGCGCGCCGGTGCAGGTCGGCGACGCCGTGCGCCTCCACCTCGGCGAGCGCGGCGGAGATCACGGGCCGGCGCTGGTCGAGGTCGGTCGTGAACTCCTGCAGGTGCGCGACGGTCGCCGCCTTCACCTCGTCGAACTCGCCCGGGTCGTCGGACCGCTGGAGCCGCCGCAGTTCGGCGTGGAAGTGCGCGGTGCCGGTGCGCAGCGATTCCAGGTGCCCTTCCAGCTCGTGCACCGCGGCGCACAGCCGCCGGTCCGCCGAACCCGGTTCGGCCAGCAGCGCGGCGATCTCGGCGAGCCGGTCGGCGATGGCGTCGAGCACCGCGGTCTGCAACGCGCCGGTCTCGTCGAAGCTCGCCATCGCGTGCCGCAGCCCGGACCAGGCCGCCGCGCCCGCCTTCGTCAACGCGTAGTGCAGGTTGCGCCGCTCGTACTCGGCGGCGGTGCGGTAGTCCTCCGCGTGGTGCTGGACGACGTCGAGCAGCCCCCACTCGGCGAGCTTCTTCAGCCGTTCCGCGAGGTCTCCGTCGCCGAGCGCGTCGAGCCAGCCGCTCGCCCGCACCCGGTCCCGCACGTCATCGATGCCGAGCGAGCCCTCCCACCACTGCGCCGCGTCCGCGAACGCGCGCAGGATCGCCGAGTACGACTCGGCCTGAGCACCGACCGCGAAGCGGAACACGTCCGGCGGGACCCGCTGCGTCGCCACCCGCGGCCTCCTCCCGGCACGGAACCAACCACCTCACGGTAGTGGACCGCGGACGTCAGGCGAACGGGTAGCCGGTGACCGGTTCGCTCCGGTCCCCGCGGTCCGGGTTCCCCGCCCGGACGCGGAAATGCGGGCCCGGGCGGGGGGGGGCCCGGGGGGGGGGGGCCGGGCCGCGGGGGCGGGGGGCCCCCCCCGCCCCCGGGGGGGGGCGCCCCCGCCCGCCGGGTCACCCCCGGGGGGGGCGGGGGGGCCCCCCCCCCGGATCGGTCCGGTCACAGGACGTGCCGCGCCCCGGCGCCGAGGCCCCGGCAGGTCCAGCACTCCTCCGCGACGGCGGGTGCCGGGTCGGCCGGACCGGGGTCGAGCAGGCCCGTTCCCGAGCAGTCCGGGCACCAGGACCACTCGGCGGGCAGTTCCGCGGTGGGCGCGGGCGGCAGGACGTTCACCGCGCACCTCCTGTTCCGCCGGGCGTCGCGCTCGATTCCGGCTGCGTGGGCGGGACTTCCGGTGCGGAGGCCCCGCCCACCGGTCTACCCCGCGCGCTCCGACCGGCGGGGTCGCGCGGGTAACGGCTCGCGAAATTCCCGGAGCCGCCGCCGCGCGGGAGTTCCCTGGTGGTGCGCGCGCTCCGCCGGCGCCACGTCCGGGTTCGCCGCGCGCTCCCGCGGTCGTCCGACGCGGTCGCGAGCGCGGCGCCCACCGCGTTCCGCCGTCGCGCCGGGCGGTGCGAGCGGCCGGGCGCGCGGTGCGCGATCCGGCCCGGAACCGGCGGCGCGGAATCGGCCGCGCACCCCAGGCCGGAATGCGCTGTGCGACGAGCGGCGCATTCATCGCACGCCACGTCCCGCGTTGACCCTGATCCACTTGCGGGCCTGCACCCGCACGTCCTGGTCGTCTATCCAGTCGATGCCGACCTGCACGCAATCGACGAGGTTGTCGTCGCTGTGCGAACCGCGCGCGTCCCCGCGGTGCACGGTGATCATTCCGGAGCCGCGCCCCCAGCGGAACGTGTAGGACTCGCGCGCGGAGATCCGTTCGAAGTGCCAGGTCATCGGTAAGTCCTTCTTCACGTTCATCGGCCACCTCCCAGGTGGCGGGAACCGCGCGGGGCGCCCGATCGTGGCCCGCACCCGCCGCAGCGCGGTTGCGGAATGCGGGAGAGCACGTCCGGCGGCGAATTCGGATCGAGTGCGCCACCGCGCGGTCGCCGCAGGCGCGGAATGCCGAAGTGCACCGGGAATCCGCCGGAAACCGGGGATCCGCGAGCCCCGTGGGCGGGGAGCGCCAGCAACGCCAGCACCACCTCGTCCACCGGCCCGTCCCGCCGCCACAGCGCGGGAGGATCGGGGATTTCCAGGTCGGAAAGCCGGTATCGGGCGGCGACCGCGTCATCGGCCGCATGGGCCAGGAACGTGTCCATCACCCCGTGCTCCACGCGGAATCCCTGCAGCACGAACTCGTCGTTCCGCCCGGTCGGCAGGTACCGGAATCGAAAACCCTCGTGGACGCTGGCTCGAATCGCCGCCAAGTGCGAATGGAAGAGCGCGTCGAAGTCCACAGTGGCCACCTTTCATCAGATCGCCTTGCATGACTGGGAAAACCACCTGGCACGACGGAATCCGCCGACCAAGAAGATCTTGGTCGCGCAGTCGATCCCGCGCGTTTCAGGTGATCTTGAGAAGTGGAAGTAGTCGACCACTGGCCGCTATAAAAGAATGCTAGCCGCACGATAACGATGCGCGCACTCTTTCAATTGGGTGAATGTCCCAAGCCCCGAACCGAACCGACTTCCGCTCTTTCGTCCACAGCGGACGGTATTCCACGAGTGCGCCAACCAGCCCGAATCGGTACCGAGCCACTTGAAAAGTCCCGGCATGGCAGCGAAAACGCGATCACGCCGTTCGGCGGCACCTGTCGCCCAGCCGCACCGCCCCGGGTGGTGCGCCACCGCGCACCGCAGCGCGGTGCCGAAGATCCACTGATCAAGGTGGACAGTCCCGCCGCACCACCACCCCGAGAACCGGGAAAACCGCGCTGCGAACGGGGTTTTCCACCGCCGACCGCAGGACGCCACCCGACCCCGGCCGCACCCCGCCCGCGCATGCGTGGGCCATGGTGGTGGGGGGGGTGGGGGGGGGGGGGGGCGG
>NZ_JAIUJZ010000295.1:0-6153 GCF_020176775.1 Saccharopolyspora sp. 6M | reverse complement strand
CGCCTGACCTGATCGTTTGGCGCGCACCCCGCCCGGGTAGCCCCGCGGAGACCGGTGATCCTCCACCACCCGGGAGGCAGCGATGCCGCAGACGCTGGCGCACAAGCTCATCACCGCCCACCTCGCCGACGGCGAACCCACCCCGGGAACCGAGATCGGCCTGCGCGTCGACCAGACCCTCACCCAGGACGCCACCGGCACCCTCGTCATGCAGGAACTCGAAGCGTTCGGGCTGCGCCGCGCCCGCACCGAGCTCAGCGCCCAGTACGTCGACCACAACCTCCTGCAAACCGACGAGAAGAACGCCGAAGACCACGCCTACCTGCGCACCGCCGCCGCCCACTACGGGCTCTGGTACTCCCCACCCGGCAACGGCGTCTCCCACCCCACCCACATGCAGCGCTTCGGCGCCCCCGGCAAAACCCTCGCCGGCTCCGACTCCCACACCTGCGCCGCCGGATCCCTGGGCATGCTCGCCATCGGCGTCGGCGGCCTCGAAGTCGCCCTCGCCATCACCGGCGCACCACTGCGCCTCCGGATGCCGTACGTGTGGGGAGTGCACCTGGACGGGCGGCTACCGCCGTGGGTGTCGGCCAAGGACGTCGTGCTCGAAATGCTGCGCCGCCACGGCGTCGCCGGCGGCGCCGGGCGCATCATCGAATACCACGGGCCCGGCCTCGCCGAACTCACCGCGATGGACCGGCACGTCATCGCCAACATGGGCGCCGAACTCGGCGCCACCACCACCGTGTTCCCCGCCGACGACGCCGTCCACGACTTCCTGCGCGCCGAAGACCGCGAAGCCGACTTCACCCCGCTGGCCGCCGACCCCGGCGCCGACTACGACCTCACCGAACACATCGACCTGTCCACCCTCGAACCGCTGATCGCCCGGCCCCGCTCACCCGGCAACGTCGTGCCCGTCCGCGAAGCCGCCGGAACCGACATCGGCCAAGTCGTCATCGGCTCCTCCGCCAACCCCGGCCTGCGCGACTTCGCCATCGCCGCCGACATGGTCCGCGGCCGCCGCACCGCCCCGCAGGTCAGCTTCGACATCAACCCCACCTCCCGGCAGATCCTCACCGACCTCGCCGCCACCGGAGACCTCGCCGCACTCGTCACCGCAGGCGCCCGCCTGCACCAGACCGGCTGCCTCGGCTGCATCGGCATGGGACAAGCACCCGCCGAAGGCACCCACTCGCTGCGCACCTTCCCCCGCAACTTCCCCGGCCGCTCCGGCACCCCCGACGACTCGGTGTGGCTGTGCTCCCCGGAGACCGCCACCGCCGCCGCCCTCACCGGCCGCATCACCGACCCCCGCGACCTCGCCGACGACCTCGACCTGCACCCGCGGCCACGGCTGCCGCAGCACTCCGCCGTCAACACCGCCATGCTCGTCGCCCCACCACCGGCCGACGACGCCGAACGCATCCGGCCGGAGAAGGGCCCCAACATCTCCGCGCTCCCGGAGTTCACCGCCCTGCCCGACCACCTCGACGCCCCCGTGCTGCTGATCACCGGCGACGACGTCTCCACCGACGAGATCTCCCCGGCAGGAGCCCACGCCCTGCCGCTGCGCTCCAACATCCCCGAACTCGCCCGCTTCACCTTCACCCGCCTCGACCCCGACTACCCGCGCCGCGCCGCCGACACCGGGCCGCACATCGTCATCGGCGGCGACAACTACGGGCAGGGCTCCTCCCGCGAACACGCCGCCATCACACCCCGCTACCTCGGCGTGCAGCTGGTCATCGCGAAGTCCTTCGCCCGCATCCACTGGCAGAACCTGATCAACTTCGGGATCCTGCCGCTGCGCTTCACCGACCCCGACGACCACGACCGCATCGACCTCGGCGACGTCCTGACCGCCGACGGCCTGCGCGACCAGCTCCGCACCGGCGGGCCCCTCACCCTCCGCAACACCACGAAGAGTCGCGACATCACCGCCGAACCTCACCTGTCCGAACGACAAACCGAAGCCATCCTCGCCGGAGGCATCATCCCGCTGTCGGCCAACTCCCCTTAAGTCTTCGCACGATGGTGGCCAGCCTTGTTTCGGTCGGACTAGCGCTCCTACGGTGGGGAAACAGCGGTCGAGCACCTGGCCATGACGTCCCTGGCCCACATCGGAACCGCAGCGCCGCACCCGGGCACAGCCACCGAGATCACCGGTGGCCACCGCAACGCGCCGCCGCCACCGACACGCCCGGACCAGCCACCCCGGCCGCGAACAGCATTCGAACACGGGGGAGGCAGTGTGATTCTCGCGAACACCGGCAACAGCGACCGCACCGCGCACCAGCGGCACGCCCCGGTCGGACTCGAACCGCAACGCACGATCACGCCGCCCCGCGACGCCGGAGAACCCGTCAGCGGCACCCCCGGCCACCCCCGCACCCTGCGGCTGGCCGTGCACCGGCCCGACCCCGGCGTCGTCGTCGTCCACGTCGGCGGCGAGCTCGACCCCGCCGCCGCCCCCCGCCTCGGCGAAATGGTCCGCCAACGCCTCACCGCCGCCGCCCTGCGCGCCGTCGTCCTCGACCTCACCGACGTCACCTTCTGCAGCTCCGCCGGGCTCGAACTGCTCCTGCACGCCCAACGGCGCGCCGAATGCCGCCGCACCCCGCTCTACGTCGTGTTCGGCACCGGAGCCGTGCTGCGGCTGATCACCCTCACCGGCCTCGCCGACCGGTTCACCAGCCGCGCCACCACCGCCCACGCCATCGCCGACATCCGCCGCCACCACCTCTGACCCCGGCCGCAGCACCTCACCCCGCGCGGCACATCGCCATCCGCGGCCAGTGCGGGAACACTGCCTGCTCGGCCGCATGCCTCGCCGCCAGCCCCGGCGACATCACCGCAGGCGGCACCTCCCGGAAACCCAGGCGCGCGTAGTACGGGGCGTTCCACGGCACCAGCCGGAACGTCGTCAACGTCAACGCCGCACACCCGAACCGCACGACCCGCGCACCCGCGTGCGCCAGCAGCGCGGCACCGATGCGCCGCCGCGCACACCGCGGATCCACGCTCACCTGCGCCACGTGCAACGTCCCGTCCAACCGCTCGGCGGCCAGGAACGCCACCGGGCCGGCCACCTCCACCGCCACCCACAACGCGCCGCGATCCCGGAACCCCTCCAGCACCCGCACCGGCATCGGCGGATCCAACGCCACCCGATCCATCCCCACCTCCCGGAAGCACGCACCCGAACGGCGCTCCACCTCCGGCAACGCCGCCAGATCGGCGGCCTCCGCGACACGAATCAGCACCACCCCAGCATCACCACCGGCCACCCGCGGCGGCAACCGAATTGCCGAACCGACCGTGTCGTTGCTCGCCACCGCGGCGAAACCCCACCGCACAGGCCCGCGACAGGGCAGACTGGCCCCGTGACCGGATCAGTGGAAGATCAGGTGGCGCAGCGGCCGATCGCATCCGCGCCCAGCATCGCCGACCCGCCGAGCCTGGTGGAACTGGCGGCCGGAACCCTCCGGCACATGATCATCAGCGGCGGATTGCGCTGCGGCGACCGCATCGTGGAGAACCGCCTCACCCACGAGATGGGCATCAGCCGCCCACCCCTGCGCGAAGCGCTGCGCGTGCTCGAACACGAAGGACTCGTGCGCCAGCTGCCCCGCAAGGGCGTCATCGTCACCCCGCTGACCCTGCACGACATCTACGAGATCGTCACCCTGCGCCGCGAACTCGAACGCTTCGCCGTCCGCCACGGCGTCCCGGTGCGCGAACCCGCCCGGCTCCGCCGCTGCCGCACCGCCCTGGACGCCCTCGCCGCCACCACCGGCGACCCCGCCCTGTTCGCCGAACGATCCCTGCACCTGCGCCTGGCCGTGGTGGGACTCGCCGGCAACGAACGCCTGGAGGACACCTGCCGCAACCTCGGCCTCCAGCTGATGCTCGCGCTCACCCTCACCCACCGCGTCGCACCCGCCCCCGACCTCGCCGCGCAACGGGGCCTGGTCGAGGCCATCGCCGACGGCGATGCCGATACGGTGCTGGCGGAACTGGCCCGCACCACCGACTCCCGCGTCTTCGACGGCGTCGAAGCGGTCGTCGACGGCCATTCCCACGACGCGGTGCAATGGCTGCGCCGCGAACGCGCCGACCCGGAGGACCCGTGAACGCCCCAGCCGAGACCGCCCGCACCATCACCATCGACGAGCACACCCCGCAGCTGGACGAGGGCGCCTGGGCCGCACCCGGCGCCACCCTCATCGGCCGCGTGCACCTGCACGCCGACGCCAGCATCTGGTACGGGGCGGTGCTGCGCGGCGACAACGAGGACATCACCGTCGGCGAAGGCAGCAACGTCCAGGACGGCTGCGTGCTGCACGCCGACCCCGGGTTCCCGGCCACCGTCGGCCGCGGCGTCACCGTCGGGCACCGCGCCGTGCTGCACGGCTGCACCGTCGGCGACCACTGCCTGATCGGCATGGGCGCCGTCGTCCTCAACGGCGCCGCCATCGGGGAGGGCTCGCTGATCGCGGCCGGAGCCGTCGTGCTCGAAGGCACCGAGGTCCCGCCCGGCTCCATGGTCGCCGGCACCCCCGCGAAGGTCCGCCGCGAACTCACCGAAGACGAACGCGCCCGCCTGCGGCTGTCCGCGGAGGTCTACGTCGCCAACGCCGGACGCCACCGCGACGCCCTGACCGGCTGACGCCGCCCGCGCGCGGCAGGGGAGGGGAGCGGTACCACCGCAACCGGCCCCGAACGTGCGAAATGCCGTGGCCCCGTCCGAAGTGGACGGAAGCCACGGCATCTTCAGCAAGCCTGCGTGGGTCGCGAGGTCTCACTTGATGTGGCGTTGACCGTGCTCGCCGGAGCACCGCGCACGCGGTGGGCGCCGGTCCGCGACCCGGTGGGGCGCCACGTTCAGCCGTAGTGACCGGGGCTGACGAACAGAGCCTCAGCTCTGACCGCGACGGGCGGCCGAGCTCACGACCTGCGAGTGGGGGTGTCGCATCACGGTGCGAGCCCGTTCCATCTCCCGTGCCATGTCACCCAGCCAACGAACCAGACCTGCCATCTCGGCATCCCTTCACGCGTAGTGGTCCAGCCGCCACCACCCGCCCCGTGCCCCGCGAACTGGTGCGCCCCGGGTGAGCAAGTGGTGCCACCCCCGTAGTCGTCACTGGTGAACGTCGTGTTTCACCCCGCAAGTAACGAAAAGGTAACGAACTCTGGTGCGGGTGGATTCACCCCACGACACCCGGATGAAACGTTTCACCACACACCAGCCGCACCCGAACCATCACGCAGGGCGACTCCCCACCGCATCCCGCACCTCTTCCACCATCGACATCCCCGACTCCCGCGCACAATGCGCACAGCAGAAGAACCGGCCGCTCACCTCCACCCCGTGCCCCAAGATCCGGCACCCGCAGTGCTCGCACTGCGGCGCCAACCGCTGCGCCGCGCACTCGAACGAATCGAACACGTGCACCCCGCCACCCGACGTGCGCACCTCGAAACTCATCCAGTACTCGTTCCCGCACACCTCGCACGTACCCATCACCACGTCGCCTCCACGATCATCGGGGACCGCGCGCCACACCGGCACGCCCTGCGAAAGGCCCCAGCATGCGAGGCCCCGCGCACCCCGGCAACCGCCATGACCTGCACGAGCGATCACCCAGCCCGGTTCGGCGGCACCCACCCCCACCGGCGATGTGCCACGATGATCGACGCTCAGCAGTGGTCTGCACCAACCCGCTCCGACCGAGGGGACACCGCATGCACGACGACCGCGCCGTAGTGGAAAAACGCCTCGACCGCATCCTCGCCGAACGACTCCGGCCCGCCGTGCACACCCGCACCCACCCCCTCGACATCGCCGCCTGGCACGTCCCAGGCGAACCCGTCCCCGCACACCGAGCCCTCCACGCCCGCTACACCCCCGTCCACATCGGACACGAATGGGGGCCCGCCTGGGGCACCACCTGGTTCCGCCTCACCGGCACCCTCCCCGAAACCTGGGCCGACCAACCCGTCGAAGCCGTCATCGACCTCGGCTTCGACCTCGACCGCCCCGGATTCCACTGCGAAGGCCTCGCCCACACCGACACCGGCACCCCCATCAAAGGCCTCAACCCCCGCAACACCCACCTGCCCGTCCACACCCCACCCGGACAACCC
>NZ_JAIUJZ010000294.1:0-6189 GCF_020176775.1 Saccharopolyspora sp. 6M | reverse complement strand
CACCCGGCCGCCCCCGAGCGCGCCGCGTCCACCGCCCGCTGCGGGTCGAGACCACCGGTGAGGACGACGACGTGCACCGCGGGCCGGTGGGTGCGCACCGACTCCACCAGGTCCCCGGTGGAGCGCACCGGGTCCACGTCGACGGTGACGACGTCCGGGCGCAACCGGTCGACCAGGGCGGGCAGCTGCGGATCGTCGGTGGCGCACCGGCCCACCACCCACACGTCCGCCACCTCGGAGAGCCGGGCGCTCAACGCCTCGGTGAGCATGAGGTGGTCGTCCACCATCAGCAGCCGCAGCACGTTCACCACCTCACGGTCCCGCGCCGCGGCGCGGAAGTCCTCATCCACCTGCGGGAGACCGGCCGGCTTCCGCGCCACCTCAGCCGGCCTGCGCACCGGCGCCGAGGCCGGGCTGCTCGCCGGGCGGCTCGACCCGGTGGCGGCGCGGGCTGCTCCAGCGGCCGGTGGAGCGCGACCACCACGCCAGCGGCAGCGCGGCGAGCGCGATCGCCGAGTCCAGCACCCGCATCGGCAGGAACAGCCACGCGTAGAGCAGGAACCGCGGCTGCCGCTGGATGATCGCCACCACGACCGTCAGCAGCAGGTCCGGCAGCACGATCCCCAGCAGCAGCGCGGGAACCGTGAGGTAGCCCGACACCGCCTCGTAGGTGCCGGCGAACCACGGCACGGTGAGCACCCCGCCCACCAGTTCCGGGACGAGGAGCACCAGCAGCACCAGCGGCAGCAGCACCAGCATGATCCCGCTGGTGAGCAGCTCCACCAGCAGCAGCGTCAGCATCGCGGTGAACAGGTTCAGCCGCGGCGGGTGCCTGCGCACCGTCTGCCACAGCCCCAGCGACCACCGCCTCGACTGGCGCACGTAGTCCCGCAACGTGCCCGGGTCCTGGGTGGCGGCGACCGCCGAGGGCGTGAACCCGATCTTGCCGAGGCGCTTCTGGTAGACCTCGAAGGTCATGTTGAAGTCCTCGATGACCAGCCCCGGCGGGTTCACCTCGATGTTCGGCAGCACGTCGGTGCGGTAGACGCTGGCGAAGCCCGGCACGATGTGGGTGGCGTTGACGTGCCGCCAGGTCTGGCCGAACTTCAGCAGGTACTGCGTCATCGAGTAGATCCGCTGCCGGTGGAACGCCACCACGCGCCCGGCGAACGACAGCGAGCGGTCCCGCCACTCGGTGCGCACGCAGCCCGCGACGGCCACCACGTCCGGATCGTCGAACAGCGGCAAGGCGGCGCGGAAGTAACCCGGTTCCACCCGGGTGTCGGCGTCCAGCAGCATCACCAGGCGGAACCGGCGCACCAGCCGGAACCGGCGGATGCCGACCTGCAGGGCGCCTGCCTTGCCCACGTTGTCGTCGGTGCTGATCACGTTGACCCCGGCGCGCCGGGCGAGTTCGACGGTGCGGTCGGTGGAGCCGTCGGAGACCACGTGCACCTGCTTCAGCGGCACCAGCCGGGTGATGGCCCGCAGGCTCTCCGCGATGACGAGCTCCTCGTTGTGGGCGGCGATGAGCACGGCCACGTCGGTGAGCTTCAGGTCGGTGGCGCGGCGCAGCCGGTGGCGCCCGGGCTGCGCCTTCTTCTCCCGGTGCGCCTGCAGGTCGGCGACCTTCGTCCGGCGCGGCACCATCCGCTCCCGCGCGGCGCCGCGCCAGCCGTCCAGCACCCGCAACAACCCGATCAGGCCCCACAGCGTGAAGTTCGCGCCGAAGACCGCGATCGCCAGCACCCACCACGGGATCATGACCGCCCCCTCATTCGCCGACCGGCAGGCTCTCCGCCAGCCGGTTCCAGGTGGCGGTGTCCTCGTAGCCGTACATCCACAGGTAGACGCCGCGGATGCCGGAGCCGCGGGCCACTTCGAACTTCGCCTTGGAACTGACCGAGTTCTCGAACCAGACCTCGTGCTCGCGGCCGCGCTCGTCGGTGTAGCGGAACCACGGGGTCTGGCTGACCGGGTCGTAGTTGGTCTCGGCGCGGTGCTGGGTGGCGAGCTGGAAGGCCTGCAGCCAGGTGACGTTGGTGCCGTGCTCGCCGACCCAGTCGTAGCCGTAGAGCGGGATGCCGAGCACGATCCGCTCCTGCGGGATCTTCGACTTGGCGTACTTCACGACCTCGCGCACCCAGCCGATCGGTGCGACCGGCCCGGGCGGCGAGGTCCCCCAGTGGAAGTCGTAGCCCATCAGCCGCACCTGGTCGGCGGCCCGGCCGATGACGACGAAGTCCTGGACGACGTTGCGCTCGTCGTAGCCCTCGTCGCTGGCCTTCGCGAACACCGCCACCGACAGGGTCTTGCGCTCGGCCCGCAGCGCCGCGCCCAGTTCGGTGACGAAGGCGCTGAACGCGTCCCGGTCCCCGGCGCGCAGGTTCTCGTAGTCGATGTCGATGCCCGCGTAGTCCTCGCGCTCGACCAGCGCGACGATCTCCCGCACGTGCCGGTCCCGCAGCCGCGGGTCGTGCAGCACCTTCGCGACCGGTTCGTACGCCCAGCGCCCGTCGGTGATGTTGGCCAGCGAGGCCACCACCGGCACCCCGGCCTCGCGGAGCTTCCCGACCTGCTCGGCGACCTCCGCGGTGCGCTCCGGCGGGAACTGGTGGGTGATCCGCCCGTCGTCGCCGAGGCCGTAGATCCACGGCGAGACCTCGTTCACCGAGTCCCGGTTGGCGACGACGGTGGTGGTGCCGTTGCCGAGGTTCCAGAACGGCAGCGACGCCACCACCAGCGTGCCCGGTTTCGACGGCGACATCATGCGCGGCGCCGCCATCACGACCACCAGCAGCGCGGCGATCGCGATGAGCGCGATGAACCAGACGGAGCCGCCGAAGTGCCGGACCCGCCGCGCCCGCGGGCTGGGGCCCTGGTCCGGCGGCCAGGACCGCGGTCCGGTCGGTTCCGGTTCGTCCGGGCCGGATCCGGCCCAGGTCCGCCGCCACCACGCGGTGAGCTTCGCCCCGAGGCCG
This sequence comes from Saccharopolyspora sp. 6M, assembly GCF_020176775.1. Lineage (NCBI taxonomy): Bacteria > Bacillati > Actinomycetota > Actinomycetes > Pseudonocardiales > Pseudonocardiaceae > Saccharopolyspora > Saccharopolyspora sp. 6M. The sequence goes on along the minus strand of NZ_JAIUJZ010000294.1, from coordinate 3,208 downwards.
TCCTGCTCGGCGCCGTCCGCGGTCGCCACACCATCTCGTTCTCCTTCCCGAACCCCGTCGTCGCTCATCGCCGCCCCGCTTACGCCGAGACGACCTGCGCGGCGCGCGTCTGCTCGTCGATGACGGCGCGGATGATGTCGTCGAGGGTGCGCGCGGGCTGGAACCCGATGAGCTCGCGGGCCTTGGCGCAGTCCGGCACCCGCCGCTGCAGGTCCTCGTAACCGGCACCGTAGGCGTCCTCGTAGGACATCTTCACCACGCCCGCGTCGGATCCGGTCAGCTCCAGCACGCGGCTCGCCAGGTCCATGATGGACACCTGCTCGGTGCTGCCGAGGTTGACGGCGGTCCCGTTGGCGGCGGGCAGCTCCGCCAGCCGCGCCAGGGCGGGCACCACGTCGTGCACGTGGCAGAAGCAGCGGACCTGGTGCCCGGTGCCGAACACGGTGAGCGGCCTGCCGTGCAGCGCCTGGCTCACCAGCCGCGGGATCACCATGCCGTAGCGGCCGCTCTGCCGGGGCCCGACGGTGTTGAACAGCCGCACGATCACCGCGTCCAGCCCGAGTTCCCGGACGTAGCAGCAGGTGAGGCTCTCGTCGATGGCCTTCGCCTCGGAGTAGGTCCAGCGGGTCTTCAACGGCGAGCCGATCAGCCGGTCGTCGGTCTCGGCCAGGCCCGGTTTGGTGTTCTTGCCGTAGATCTCGCTGGTGGAGGCCACCAGCACCCGCGCCCCGTGCCGGTGCGCCGAGTCGAGCACGTTCTCGGTGCCGTGCACGTTGGTGAGCAGGCCGCGCAGGGTGCGCTCCTGGATGACGAACGCGCCCACCGCGGCGGCCAGGTGGAACACCACGTCCACTTCGGACACCAGGTCGTCGATCAGCGAACCGTCGAGGATGGTGCCGCGCACGAACCGGAAGTCCGGCTCGTCCGCGGGCAGGTTCGCCTCGCTGCCGGTGCTGAGGTCGTCGACGCCGACCACGGTGTTCCCCTCGGCCAGCAGCCACTCCACGAGGTGCGAGCCGATGAACCCGGCGGCTCCGGTGACCAGCGCCCTCATCGGACCCCTCCGCCCTGCTCGGTGGCCAGCTCCCGGCCGGCGACGCGCCTGCCTCCGGAGCGCAGCCGCTCGTAGAGGTCGTCGATGCGGCCGGTGACGGCCTCGATGCCGTACAGGTCGCGGATCACCGGCACGTCGCCGCGCGGGCGCCGGTCGGTGACCTCGGCGGCGATCTCCGAGCGCATTCCCTCGACGTCGCCGGGCACCTGCCGGGCCCGATCGGTGTGCACGCCCTCCAGCGCGGGGCAGGTCGTGTACAGCACCGGCATGCCGTTGGCCAGCGCCTCCAGCACCGACAGCCCGAAGGTCTCCTGCTTGGAGGAGGCCACGAACAGGTCGAACGCGGACAGCATCGCGGACACGTCGTGGCGTTCCCCGGCGAAGACCACGTGGTCGGCGACGCCCAGCGCCGCCGCCTGCTGCTCCAGCCGTTCCCGCTCGGCGCCGCCGCCGACGACGAGCAGCTTCGCGCCCTCGCCCAGCAGCGGGGAGGCCGCCTCGATGACGAGGTCGAAGCGCTTGTTCGCGTCCAGCCTGCCCAGCACGCCGATCACGTGCGCCCGGTCGTCGATGCCGTGCTCGGCGCGCACCCGCGACCGCGCGTCCGGGTCGAACGACACCCGGCCGAAGTCGACGCCGTTCGGGATGACGGTGATCTTCTCGGCGCGCATCCCCCAGTTCGCGAGCCGGTCGGCCACGGTCTCCGACACCGCGATGGTGCGCTGCGCGAAGACGTCGGTGCCGAGGTACAGGCCGCGCACCCCGGCGGTCATCCGCCTGCGCTCCAGGTGCGTCTCGCCGATCGAGTGCTCGGTGCCGACGACCACCGGGGTCCCGGCGAGCCGGGCGGCGAGCTTGCCGTAGACGCACGCCCGGTACAGGTGGGTGTGCACCACGTCGTAGCCGCCCTCGCGGATCAGCGACCGCATCTTGAGCACGGCGCCCAGCTGCGTGTTGCTGGTCATGCCGAGGTCGCGGACCCGGACCCCGTCCCCGGTGATCATGTCGGCGACGTCGCCCGGGTTGTAGAGCGCGAGCACGTCGGCGTCGTGCCGGGTGTGCTGCAAGATCGATCTGAGCTGCAGCTCGGCACCGCCGACCCCCAGACCGGTGATCACGTGCAGAACCTTCATTCCTGGTCTCCCCCCATCGCGGTGGCCAGCACGATGCCGACCGTCCTGGCCACGACCACCACGTCCAGCCACGGCGTCCAGTTCTCGATGTAGCGGTTGTCGAACTCGGCCCGCTCGGGGATCGAGGTGTCCCCGTGCAGGCCGTGCACCTGGGCCCAGCCCGTCATGCCGCCGCGCACCCGGTGCCGGTCCCGGTAGCGCGGGACCTCGCGGGCGAAGCGCTCGGCGTAGCAGGGCCGTTCCGGGCGCGGCCCCACCACCGACATCTCGCCGCGCAGCACGTTGCCCAGCTGCGGCAGCTCGTCGAAGTGGGTGCCGCGCAGCCAGCTGCCCAGCGGAGTCGTGTCGGCCGGGCGCACCGCCCAGCCCTGCGCGGTCCCGCGCGGCACGGTGCGCAGCTTCACCACGGTCGCCGACCGGCCGGGACCGGTGACGCGGCGCTGGCGGAACAGCGCCGCCCCGCCGCCCCCGAAGCGGACCGCGGCGGCCAACACCAGCAGCAGCGGTGCCAGCACCACCAGCAGCGCCCCGGCCAGCACCACGTCGAACGCGCGCTTGACCAGAGCCGCGGCCGCGGTGTGGTTCCAGCGGCGCAGCGGCACCAGCGGGATCCCCCAGACCTCGTCGAGCAACCGCTGCGGCAACGCCACCCCCAGCTCCGGCAGCGCGGGCACCAGGTGCACCGCGGCGGGCAGCGGGCGGGCGGCCCGGACGATGCCCACCAGATCCGCTTCGGTGTCCGCGGCGCACAGGACCACCCGGGTGGCGCGGTACCGTGCCACCAGCTCGGCCCGCTGCCGCGGCCGGCCCGGCACCGGCACCGCCGCCGGCACCGGCTCGTCGGCGAGCAGCAACGGCCGCAGCCCGAACTCCGGGTGCTCCAGCAGCGCGCGGGAGATCCGCACCCCGGTGGCCCCGGCACCCACGACCAGCACCACCTCCACCAGCCGCCCGCGCCGGTGCGCGGCCCGCAGCCCGGCGACCCCGGCGAGGCGCGCCAGCACCAGCCCGCCCGCCCCCG
>NZ_JAIUJZ010000293.1:0-6209 GCF_020176775.1 Saccharopolyspora sp. 6M | reverse complement strand
ACCCCCACCCGATGCAAGGAGCCCCACGATCCCCACCACCGCACCGTGGGGGCCTACGGGGGCTCGGCCCCCGTACAGATGAAAAGGAGCCGGGAAGACGCCAAAAGCGTCAACCAGGCTCCAAGTGGAGGTGCCGGGAATCGAACCCGGGTCCTCCGTCGCTTCACCAAGACTTCTCCGTGCGCAGTCCGCTATGCCTCTGCTTGGCTCCCTCGGTCTCGCGAACTAGCCGAGGTGACGAGCCCAGCCGCTGTTCGATGTCCCGCCAGGTCCCGCGGCCGGACCTGGCGGTAAGAGCCTCCTAGTCGATGCCGGATTCCGGGACGGAGGCGTTCCCGGTCCGACAGAGTCGCTCCTCGCTCAGGCGGCGAGGGCGAACTCGCGCTGACTCTTGTCGGCGCTTATTAGATTGCGGCGACGCTCTCGGTGGTCTCCCGCCTGCACCGGCACGCTTCCCTTGGATCACCGTACGGAGTCGAAACCGTTCACCCCCTCGTTGCGGCCGTTCCTTCTCGACCGCGCGGTCCGTACAGCATAACGTCCGCTCCCCCGCGGATCATTCCAATATCGGCCTACGAGATTTCCGCAGGTGGGAGCTTCAGCAGCCGGGCGGGTGCGTCGTGCAGGACGCTGCGCAGGAACGGGGTGCCGAGCCGTTCGTCGGCGGCGGCCCACCCGGCGATGGCGGCGAGCTGCTCGGCGTACGGGTAGGGGATGTTGGGGTAGTCGGTGCCGAGCACGACGCGGTCCCGCACGGGCACGAGCCGGGCCGGCCAGTCGGCGGGCAGCGGGCTGAACCGCTCGGTGAAGGCGACGCCGACCATGGTGGTGTCCAGGTGCACCCGCGGGTGCTCGTGGACGAGCCGGAGCGCGGTGTCGTACTCGGGCATGCCCGCGTGCGCGAGGACGGCGGTGAGCAGCGGGTGCCTGCGCAGCACTTCGCCGAACACGTCGAGCCCGGTGTGGTCACCGGGGATGGGCCCGTGCCCGCAGTGGATGACGACGGGCGTGCCCGCTTCGGCGAGCACTCCCCAGGTCTCGTCGAGCAGCGGGTCCCGCGGGTCGAACTTCCCGACCTGCACGTGGACCTTGATGCAGCGCGCCCCGGCGGCGAGGGCGTCGCGCATGGCGCGTTCCATGCCGGGTTCGGGGTAGAGCGTCGCGGTGGGCACGGCGCCCGGCGTGCGGTGCCCGAAGTCGAGGGCCCACTCGTTGAGCCAGGCGGCCATGCCGGGCTTGTGCGGGTAGACGAGCGGCGCGAACGCGGTCACCCCGAGTTCGCGGAGCAGCCGCAGCCGGGTCGGTTCGTCGTGCCGGTAGGTGACGGGCCAGTCCATGCCGTAGTGGGTGCGGGCCTGGTCGAAGTAGGACCACACCTTGTGCAGCACGCGTTCCGGCAGGAAGTGCGTGTGCAGGTCGACGAGCCCGGGCAGGCCGAGCCGGTCCAGCCAGGGCCGCACTTCCGCGTCGGAGGCGGGCCCGGCCGGGATGCTCACCGGCGGCCCTTGCGGATGCGGCCGATGTGGCGCTGCATCTCGCGGTCGGCGTCCCGCTTGGCCATGTCGTGCCGCTTGTCGTGCGCCTTCTTGCCGCGGGCGAGGGCGAGTTCGACCTTGGCCTTGCCGTCGGAGAAGTACATGGACAGCGGGATGAGGCTCAGCCCGCTCTCCTTGATCTTCCCGACCAGGCGGAGGATCTCGCCGCGGTGCAGCAGCAGCTTCCGGGAGCGCCGCGGTTCGTGGTTGGTCCAGGTGCCTTCGGTGTACTCGGGGATGTGCGCGTTACGCAGCCACACCTCGCCCTGGTCGACGGTGGCGAAGGCGTCGACGAGGGAGGCCTTGCCCTGCCGCAGGCTCTTCACCTCGGTGCCGGTGAGCACGATCCCGGTCTCGTAGGTGTCCAGCACCGACCAGTCGTGCCGCGCCTTGCGGTTCTGCGCGATCTGCTTGCGCCCGCGTTCCTTCACCATGCTTGCAACCTTAGCTACCCGTGTCTCGTGCGCGGCGGGACCGCGGCACGGCGCCGGTCGTGCTCGGCCCGCGCCGGGCGTAGAGCGAAGCAGCCGCCGAGCCTCGTGGTCAACCGGGTTTTCCCGGTCTGGAACGCGAGGAGCGGCCGCGCTCGACGAGCACGGCCGCTCCTCGCGGTGGTTTCCGGGGTCAGAGCCGCACGTACAGCCGCAGCGTCACGTACCCGGTGGTCGCCGAGATCGCGGCCGCGACCAGCAGCATGATCGGCGAGACGGCGGCGATGTCGCCGTAGCCGATCTCCGGGATGATGCCGGTGCCGAACACCGGCGACATGACCCTGTCAATGAACGCCGCCTTCGAGATGAGCAGCCCGATGATCGCCAGCAGCGCGCCGATCAGGCCGGACACCATCGCTTCCAGGAGGAACGGCAGCTGGGTGTACCAGCGGGTGGCGCCGACGAGCCGCATGATGCCGGTCTCGGTGCGCCGGGTGAACGCGGAGAGCTGGATGGTGTTGGAGATCAGCAGCAGCGCCGCCATCGCCTGCACCAGCGCGATCGAGAAGGTCGCGTTGCGCACGCCGTTGAGCACGCCGAACAACCGGTCCAGGTAGTCGGCCTGGTCGACGACGCTGTCCACACCGGGCTGGCCGTCGAACTTCTGCTGGATGGCCCCGAACCGCTCCTGGTCGGTGAGCTTGATCCGCAGCGAGGCGGGCATCGCTTCGACGCGGGCCACGTCGCGCAGTTCCGGCATGGTCTCGAAGACCTTGTTGAAGTTCTCGAACGCCTGCTCGCGGTTCTCGAACTTGACGGATTCGACGCCGGAGGAGCGGGTCAGCTCGGACTTGAGGTTCGCGCAGGGCTGCTGCGTGCAGTCCGCGTCGTTGGCGCTGACGTCGTCGGTCATGAACACGACGACCTCGACGCGGTCCTGGTAGACCTCCTGCATCCGGTCGATCAACCGGACGACCAGCAGACCCCCACCGAGCAGGCCGACCGAGATGGCCGTGGTGAGGATCATGGCGATGGTCATCGTGACGTTGCGCCGAAGGCCGTTGACGACCTCGCTGAATACGAAGCTCGCGCGCATCTTGGTGTGTGCTTCCTGGCTGGGTTCGGGGGTGCGGGGCTGCTCAGCGACCGACGCCGTAGACGCCGCGGGCGTCGTCGCGGATCACTCTGCCGAGGCTGAGCTCCACGACGCGGCGCCGCATCGAGTCGACGATCGAGTGGTCGTGCGTCGCCATGACCACCGTGGTGCCGGTGCGGTTGATCCGCTCCAGCAGCAGCATGATGTCCTGGCTGGTGTCGGGGTCGAGGTTGCCCGTGGGCTCGTCGCACAGCAGCACCAGCGGCCGGTTCACGAAGGCGCGCGCGATGGCGACGCGCTGCTGCTCACCACCGGAGAGCTCGTGCGGCATCCGGTCGGCCTTGCCGTCGAGGCCGACGAGCTGCAGCACCTCCGGCACCACCTTGCGGATGGTGTGCCGGGGCTTCCCGATGACTTCGAGCGCGAACGCCACGTTCTCGGCGACCGTCTTGTTGTTGAGCAGCCGGAAGTCCTGGAACACGCAGCCGATCCGCTGCCGCAGCCTCGGCACCCGTCGTCGCGGTAGCTTCGCGACGTTCCAGTCGGCCACGAACACCCGGCCTCGGGTGGGCACGTCCTCGCGGAGCAGCAGCCGCAGGAACGTGGACTTCCCCGAGCCGGAAGGGCCGATGAGGAACACGAATTCGCCCTTGCCGACGCTCACCGAGACGTCGTCGAGCGCGGGACGGGTCGAGGTCTTGTATCCCTTGGACACGTGCTCAAGCCGGATCACGGGGCGTGAGTTTACCTGCGACCTTTCGGGGGACCGGCGCTCACCCGGACCAGTCACCAGGAGCGCCGGTACCGGGTCCATCTCCGCTGGTCAGCTCGTGATCAGCTCACGCACCGCAGCTTCCGGACGGAGCAACGCCCTCACCCGTGCGGGCGGCACGCGTCGCGGTCCGCCCGGCGACCTCAGGCCGCCGAGTCCTGCTGGCGGCGCCAGCGGATGCCCGCTTCGAGGAACCCGTCGATCTGGCCGTCGAGCACGGCGTCCGGGTTGCCGACCTCGAACTCGGTGCGCAGGTCCTTGACCATCTGGTACGGGTGCAGCACGTAGGAGCGCATCTGGTTGCCCCAGCTGGAGCCGCTGTCCTTGAGCGCGTTGAGCTCGGCGCGCTCCTCCTCCCGCTTGCGGGCGAGCAGCTTGGACTGGAGCACGCGCAGCGCGGCCGCCTTGTTCTGCAGCTGCGACTTCTCGTTCTGGCAGGACACCACGATGCCGGTGGGGATGTGCGTGATGCGCACGGCGGAGTCGGTGGTGTTGACGCTCTGCCCGCCGGGACCGGAGGAGCGGAACACGTCGACGCGGATGTCCTTCTCCGGGATCTCCACGTGGTCGGTCTCCTCCACGACGGGGAGGACTTCGACGCCGGCGAAGGAGGTCTGCCTGCGGCCCTGGTTGTCGAACGGCGAGATCCGCACCAGCCGGTGGGTGCCCTGCTCGACGGACAGCGTGCCGTAGGCGTAGGGGGCGTTGATGCGGAAGGTGGCGGACTTGACGCCGGCTTCTTCCGCGTAGGAGGTGTCGTAGACCTCGACGGGGTATTCGTGGCGTTCGGACCAGCGCACGTACATCCGCATGAGCATCTCGGCGAAGTCGGCGGCGTCGATGCCGCCCGCTTCGGCGCGGACGGTGACGACGGCTTCCCGCTCGTCGTACTCGCCGGAGAGCAGGGTGCGGACTTCGAGGGCGTCGAGCTCCTTCTTGAGCCGCTTGCGCTCCTCGTCGGCCTCGTCGAGCCCGGCCTGGTCGCCTTCGTCCTCGCTGAGCTCGTAGAGGACTTCGACGTCCTCGACCCGCTGCCGCAAGTCGCTGATCTTGCGCAGTTCGGCCTGCCGGTGCACCAGCTGGCTGCTGATCTTCTGCGCGTACTCGACGTCGTCCCACAGGTTCGGCTTGGCCGCTTCGGTTTCGAGTTCGGCGATCTTCGCCCGCAACTCGTCTAGGCCCATGACGCTCTCGATGCCTTCGAGCGTGGTGGACAGGTCCTTGATATCTGCGGCGACGTCGGGATTCACAGTGTTCGAGGGTACTTCACCGGCGGGCGGCTTCCCACGAGGACGGCCCCGGTCGGCACCGGTGTCCCCGCCCAGGGCTGCGGTGGCGCTCGCGGGCGGGGTTCCGGATCATTCCCCAGTGCTCATTCCGGAATGCTGTCGAGCAGCTTCACGATGGCCCGGTTGTGGGCGACGGTGAAGTCGGCCGCGGCCTTCTCGTAGGGGTCGGTGGCGGCCTTGGCGGCGTTCTTCGCTTCGTCGAGCCGGGCGGTGTACTGCTCGCGGGCGGATTCGACGAGGGCGGCGCGCTGCTTGGGCGTGAGCGATCCGGCGTGGACGAGCCGCAGGATCAGCGGGCTGCGCACGTTGTCCGGGCCGGGTTCGGTGTTCAACCAGGACTTGAAGGCGCGCTTGCCGGCGGCGGTGATCGCGTACTGCTGGCTGGAGCGCGGTCCTTGCTTGCCGAGGCGCAGCAGCCCGGATTCGGTGAGCGCGGGAAGTTCCCGGTACACCTGGCTGCGGGTCACGCTGAAGAATCCACCGAATCGTTCGGTGGCGGCAGCGACGAGCTGCCCCCCGGTCTTCGGGCCGTCGTGCAGCAGCCCCAGCAGTGCGGCGGATGTCGAGTTCAGCTCAGTCACGAATCCACCGTGCCACGGCCCTCGCAGGCTGTCCACAATGGTCGGCCTCTCTGTCCACTGTGGTTGCAATGGGCTGGTCCGAGTGGACCATCCGTTGTGGCGCAGCGTGAGCGGGTGCCGCCGTTCCGGCGTGCTTCAGCGCACATCGCTCTGCCATCGAGGGGAACGTCCGTGGGCGCGGGTGCCGTGGCGGGCCGCACCGGGTGTCGCGCGCGGTGGTGATCGCTACCTGATCGTGCGGTCTACCTGCACGAAACGGTGCGTTGCCGCGGCGGGGCCGCCGATTACCGGGAGTGACGTCCATGCTGCGGCAGTGCGCCGACGCTCGCCGGTCGCGTTCGGACGGAGGTCGTGCTGCCCGGAACCGAGCCCCGCCAACGCTTTTCCGCTTGCCCCGGCAAGGATCCCCCCGCCCGCCAGGACCACTGCGCCGTCTGCCGTCCCCCCGCACTCCCTCCCCGGCACCCCACCGAGCGACCACCTCTCCGCTCCCCCACCCCCACCA
>NZ_JAIUJZ010000292.1:0-6442 GCF_020176775.1 Saccharopolyspora sp. 6M | reverse complement strand
CCCCCCACCCCCCCCCCCCCCCCCCAAAAAACCCCCCCCCCCCCCCCCCCCCCCCCCCCCCCCCCCCCGCCCGGCCCGGGCCGGCGGGGCGGGATCAGCAGCCGGCGTCCGCGGACGGCGCTTCCCCGGGCGGGCACGGCAGTTCCGCTCCTCCCGGCCGGCTGCCGTCGAGCAGCAGCGCCAGGTAGCGCCGCCAGCCGCACGATTCGCCGGTGGCGCGCTCCGCCACCCCGGTCGTCGCGGTCGCCAGCACCATCACCACCACGGCGGTGAGGTCGCGCTCCCCCAGTTCCGCGCGCACGCGCCCGTCGCGCTGAGCGCGCCGCAGCACCTCCCCCATCGTCGCCAGGAACCTCGGCAGCACGTCGGACATCGTCACGCCGGTTTCGTGCACCGCGTTCAGCAGCGCCCCGTTGCGCACCACCGTTTCCAGGCTCTCCTCCAGGCCCCGGCGCAGGCCGAGCCACGCGTCGGGTTCGGCCGCGGCCTCGGCGAGCAGCGGTTCGACCTCCTCGGTGAAGTACTGGTCGAACACGGCCGCCACCAGCTCCCGCCGGCCCGCGAACCGGCGGTACAGCGTGGCGAGCCCCACCTCGGCGCGCCGGGCCACGTCCTCCAGCCGGATCGCCGGGCCGCGCTCGGCGAGCTCCGCCCGCGCGGCCGCCAGAATCCGCCGGTGGTTGCGCTGGGCGTCGGAGCGCAACGCGCGCCGCTGCGGGTTCGCGGATCCGGACATGGGCAACAGCATGCCGGACCGCCCCGCACCCGCCGGGACGAGGGCGAACACGTGCACGGCGCGATCACCGGCCCGGTAACCTCACGACCAGCGAACCGGCCGCGCAGGCCGGACCCCCGTACCACTCGTTCGACGGCCGGACGCGACACGCGGCCAGGAAGGAACTCACGTGAGCACGCAGGTGGAAACGGCCGAATTCCAGGCCGAGGCGCAGAAACTGCTGCAGCTGATGGTGCACGCCATCTACTCGAACAAGGACACGTTCCTGCGGGAGCTCATCTCCAACGCCTCCGACGCGCTGGACAAGCTGCGGCTGGCCTCCTACCAGGACAAGGACCTGCAGGTCGACACCGAGGACCTGCACATCTCGGTGGAGCCGGACCGCGAGCAGCGGACCCTGACGATCCGCGACAACGGCATCGGGATGTCCAAGGACGAGGTGCGCGACCTGATCGGCACCATCGCGAAGTCGGGCACCGCGGAACTGCTGCAGGAGCTCAAGGACACCTCCGACGGCGCCGCCGCGCAGGAGCTGATCGGCCAGTTCGGCCTCGGCTTCTACTCCAGCTTCATGGTCGCCGACAAGGTCGTGCTGCTGACCCGCAAGGCGGGCGAGGACAGCGCGACGCGCTGGGAGTCCAGCGGTGAGGGCACCTACACCATCGAGACCGTCGACGAGGCCCCGCAGGGCACCGCGGTCACGCTGCACCTCAAGGCGGAGGACCAGGAGGACCGGCTGCTCGACTACGCCGACACCGGGACCCTGACGCGGATCATCAAGAAGCACTCGGACTTCATCGCGTGGCCGATCCGGATGGAGGTGGACAAGCCCGGCGCCGAAGGGGAATCCACCACCGAGGTGGAGACGGTGAACTCGATGAAGGCGCTGTGGGCCCGCCCCAAGGGCGAGGTCGAGCAGGCCGAGTACGACGAGTTCTACAAGCACATCAGCCACGACTGGAACGACCCGCTGGAGACGATCCACCTGCGGGCCGAGGGCACCTTCGAGTACCAGGCGCTGCTGTTCATCCCGTCGACCGCGCCGTTCGACCTGTTCTCCCGGGACCAGAAGCGCGGCACCCAGCTCTACGTCAAGCGCGTGTTCATCATGGACGACTGCGAAGAGCTGATGCCGGAGTACCTGCGGTTCGTCAAGGGCGTCGTGGACGCGCAGGACCTGTCGCTGAACGTCTCCCGCGAGATCCTGCAGCAGGACCGCCGGATCCAGATGGTGCGCCGCCGCCTGGTGAAGAAGGTCCTCACCACGGTGCAGGAGATCCAGGCGAACGACGCCGAGCGCTACACCACGTTCTGGGACAACTTCGGGCAGGCCGTCAAGGAGGGCATCGTCGGCGACCCGGACAACGCGGAGCTGGTGCTGGACATCTCCTCGTTCGAGTCGACGCACCACGAGAGCGACCGGACGACGCTGCGCCAGTACGTGGAGCGGATGCCGGCGGACCAGGACGTCATCTACTACATCACCGGCAACTCCCGCACCAAGATCGAGAACTCGCCGCACATCGAGGCGTTCCGGGACAAGGGCGTCGAGGTGCTGCTGCTGAGCGACCCGATCGACGAGATGTGGGTCGAGTCGGTGCCGGAGTTCGACGGCAAGCGCTTCCAGTCCATCACCAAGGGCGAGGTCGACCTCGACGAGAAGACCGAGGAGGACTCCCAGCAGCAGGAGGAGTTCGCCGGGGTCCTGTCCTGGCTGGGCGAGGCGCTGTCCGACGATGTGAAGGAGGTGCGGCTGTCCTCGCGGCTCAGCAGCTCCCCGGCGTGCATCGTCGGCGACAACCACGACATGACGCCCACGCTGGAGAAGATGTACCGGGCGATGGGCCAGCAGGTGCCGCGGGTGAAGCGGATCCTGGAGATCAACCCGTCGCACCCGCTGGTGACCGGGCTGCGCTCCGCGCACACCGCGGACGGCGAGCGGGCCGACCTGGCCGAGACGGCGCAGCTGCTGTACGGGATGGCGCTGCTCGCCGAGGGCGGTGAGCTCCGCGATCCGGCGAAGTTCACCTCGCTGCTCGCGAACCGCCTGGCGACCACCCTCTGAGCACCGGCCCGCCCGCGAGGTGGGCGGCCCCTTCGACCCGGCGAACCGGGCGAGCGGGCCGTCCACCCCGGGCGGGCGGCGGTCAGACCTTCGCGGACTCGTCGCGGAGTTCGCGGATCTCGCCGCGCAGCGCCTGGACCTCCGCGAGCAGCGCGGCCGTGGTGGCGCTCTCGTCCGCGGCACGCTGCCGGTCCTCCTGGCCCACCTGGGTCTCCATCGCGCTGACGGCGACCGCGATGAACAGGTTGAGCACGGTGAACGTGGTGACGGCGATGTAGGCGACGAAGAAGATCCACGCGATGGGCCGCGCGGCCATCACTTCGCGGGCCACGTCGGACCAGGCCTCCCCGGTCATCACCTGGAACAGGGTGAACAGCGAGGAGCCCAGGTCGCCGAAGTACTCGGGGGCGACGTCGCGGTACAGCGTGGTGGCCAGCACCGAGGAGACGTAGAGGATCAGCGCGAGCAGCGCGGCGATCGAGGCCATGCCGGGCAGCGCCGCCAGCAGCGCGGACACCACGCGGCGCATCGTCGGCACCACCGAGATCAGCCGCAGCGCCCGCAGCACGCGCAGCGCCCGCAGCACGTCGAACGGCCCGGTCGCCGGTGCCAGCGCCACCCCGACGATCACCAGGTCGAAGCAGTTCCACGGGTCGCGGAAGAACCGGGCGCGGTGCACGTAGAGCCGGGCGAGGAGCTCGACGACGAAGATGGCCATCGCGGTGCGATCGATGGCGTGCAGCGGTGCTCCGTAGCGGTCCAGCAGGTGCGGCACCGTCTCCAGGCCGAGCGTGATCGCGTTGACCACGATCACGCCGATGATGAACGCGTGGAACCGGGGCGCTTCGACGACGTTCTCGACGCGCTCGCGCACGCTCATGGTGGTACTCCCGCCGGGCTGACTCCATTTCGGACGGTGATCAACTTAGCGCCCGCCGAGCACGGCCCATGCCCGGGGGATCACTCAACGTGACGCGGCCCCCACTCCCGGCAGCGGGAGCGGGGGCCGCGCAACGCGCCCGGAACCTGCCCGGCGAAACGTGTCCTTCGCCTGTCAGCGGCGAAGCCGCTGAGCGGAGACCCAGCACGCAACCGGACCACCCGCGGGTTCTCAGCTGCCTTCTCGCGAGGACAGCGTTTTCCCATGTGGCGGAGCCACCTGTGAAAACGATCCCGCAGCGAGAAGGCAGCTGAGGTTCCGCCACCCGTCCCCCGAGCAAAACGAGTGAGGAGACAGACCCAGTCAGAGCGTCGCGGTGTCGATGACGAAGCGGTATCGGACATCGCTGGCCCGGACCCGCTCGTACGCCTCGTTCACCTGGTCCGCGGCGATGACCTCGACCTCGGCACCGATGCCGTGCTCGGCGCAGAAGTCCAGCATCTCCTGGGTCTCCGGGATGCCGCCGATCATCGATCCGGCCAGCGACTTGTTCCCCGCGATCAGCGAGAAGGCGTTGTAGGACAGCGGGGTTCCGGGCGCGCCGACGTTGACCATCGCGCCACCCGGGCGCAGCAGCGACAGGTAGGCGTCGACCGGGATCTCGGCGGAGACGGTGTTGAGGATGAGGTCGAACCGTCCCTTGAGGACGTCGAAGGTCGCCTCGTCCGAGGTGGCGTGGTAGTCGGACGCGCCGAGCCGCAGCCCGTCCTCCTTCTTCTTGAGGCTCTGGCTGAGCACCGTCACCTCGGCGCCCATCGCGGCCGCGATCTTGACGCCCATGTGCCCGAGCCCGCCGAGGCCGACGACGGCGACCTTCTTGCCGGGACCGGCGTGCCACTGGTTCAGCGGCGAGTAGGTGGTGATGCCGGCGCACAGCAGCGGAGCCGCGACGTCGAGCCCGATGCCCTCGGGGATCCGGCAGACGAAGGAGTCCTTGACCACGACCTGCTTGCTGTAGCCGCCGTAGGTGTTCTCGCCGTCGAAGCCGACGCCGTTGTAGGTCTGCACGTTGCCGCGCACGCAGAACTGCTCGGTGCCCGCGCGGCAGGGTTCGCACTCGCCGCAGGAGTCGACCATGCAGCCGACGCCGACGCGGTCGCCGACCCGGTGCGCGGTGACGGCGGAGCCGACGGCGGCGACGGTGCCCGCGATCTCGTGCCCGGGAACCATCGGGAAGATCGCGCTGCCCCACTCCTCGGCGGCCTGGTGCAGGTCGCTGTGGCAGATGCCCGCGTAGGCGATGTCGATGAGGACGTCGTCCGGGCGCAGGTCGCGGCGGTCGATCACGGTGCGTTCCAGGGGTGCACCGGCACTCGGCGCGGCCATGGCGGGTGTGGGAGCCACTGAGGCCTCCTGTTCCAGGGTTCGGTGATCATCCGCATTGCGGTATGCGCATGCGTTCCCCTAAAGTAAGAGGCTACTTACATTGCACGCAACCGACATCGTTGTGAGCTGCCTTATGCCGCGCGCCTACCACCACGGCGAATTGCGGGCCGCCCTGGTCGACGCCGCTCGCGAACTCCTCGCGGAACGCGGCGCGTTCTCGGTCGCCGAGGTCGCCCGCCGCTGCGGGGTGAGCTCCGCCGCCCCCTACCGGCACTTCCCGGACCGCGCCGCGCTGCAGGCCGAGGTCGCGCTCGCCGTGGCCGGCGAGCTGCGCGCGGAGGTCGTCGCCGCGACGGCGGCGCACGAGGACCCGGACCGGCGGCTGGCGGAAGCGGCCGCCGCCTACACCGGGTACTCGATCCGGCACCGGGCCGGGCTGCACGTGGTGTTCGCGGCAGAGCTGAGCGGGGACCGGTTCCCGGAGCTGCGCCGGGCCGCCCGCGAGCTCATCGACGAATACTTGACGCTGTGCTTCGCGGCGGCCCCGTCGGCGCAGCGGGCCCTGCTGCTGATGGAGCAGCTGCTGACCCAGGCGCACGGCTACGCCACCTTCTACCTGGACGGCGTGCTGTCCCTGCAGGGCTACGACCAGGCCGAGGTGCGGGCGAAGTCCGCGGAGGCCGCCATGACCACCATCCTCGGCGCCCGGCACTCCTGACCCGGAACCGCCGTGGTCCGGTCAGCTCCGCGGCTCCAGGAACTCCGCGGTGCTGCCGCTCATCAACGCGGTCAGGTAGAACGTCATCTCCTCGACCGGTTCCGGCCGCCCGTTCCGCAACCAGGTGGCGACGGTGCCGACGAACGCGTGCGACAGGAACGCGAGCAGGTACTCCGGCGGGCAGTACGCGGCGTCGACCCGCGCCCCCAGCACCGCGAAGTCGTCGGCGAGCAGGCCGCGCAGCGACCGGCGGCAGCGGCGCCGGAACCCGGTGCCCGCGGCGCCGCGGCACAGCAGCGGTAGCAGCTCCGCGTGTTCCTCGACGACCGCGAGGATCCCCGCGACCCGCAGCGTGAGGACCGGGTACAGCCCGGCGTCCCGGCCCGCCTCCCGCTGCGCCGAGCGGAACGCGGCGCACAGCTCGTCGAGCACCCGCTCGCGCAGCGACGCCACGTAGGCGCCGATGTCCGCGTGGTGCCGGTAGAACGTGGTGCGCCCGATCCGGGCGCGACGCGCCAGCGCGGCGACGGTGATCCGGTCGACGTCGGATTCGGCACCGAGCTCGACCAGCGCGTGGCGCAACGCGGCCTCCACCCGGCCCGACCCGCGAACGACGTCCCGCACCGGGCCATGCTCCCACCGGCACCCGGCCCCGCC
>NZ_JAIUJZ010000291.1:0-6623 GCF_020176775.1 Saccharopolyspora sp. 6M | reverse complement strand
CACCGCAACCTTCCCCATCCACCGCTACGGCACCGACAAAGCCCCCGAACGCCGCACCCAA
Organism: Saccharopolyspora sp. 6M; assembly: GCF_020176775.1. Lineage (NCBI taxonomy): Bacteria > Bacillati > Actinomycetota > Actinomycetes > Pseudonocardiales > Pseudonocardiaceae > Saccharopolyspora > Saccharopolyspora sp. 6M. Next base: position 6,562 of record NZ_JAIUJZ010000291.1, on the reverse strand, counting down.
CACGCCACCCTCCACCCCACCAAGATCCCAACGTCAAGAACCACCGACCGTTGACAGCTCACAACACCCCGTGCTCACTCGCGGCCGCGAAGGCTCCACCACCACACCCGCCACCCACAGACCCTTCGCATCCCATCAATGCAGGTCACGCTGCCAGCGCAGCGCTATACGGGCCTAATATGATCGACAACAACGCGTTCGAAGCCCAGCCTTCGCAGCGAGCGACAAAACCCCAGCGCAGTACCCCCGCCTCAACGACCCTCCTGCGGCTCCCTCCGGGAACCGCCCTTCATCGAGGCCGGGTAGTGAGGACCGGGGTGGTCCGGAGGATGTGAACCTGCGGCTGCCTCCGGGAACCGCCCTTCATCGAGGCTGGGTCCGATCCGAACATGCGCTGGAACCCGATCACGGCACCTGCGGCTCCCTCCGGGAACCGCCCTTCATCGAGGCTAGCCGTCGGTCACCTCGAGGATGGAGGCCGCCGAACCCTGCGGCTCCCTCCGGGAACCGCCCTTCATCGAGGCCCGGAGCTCGTCGAGGTAGCGGCGGGCTCCGGGCACGTCGAGCCTGCGGCTCCCTCCGGGAACCGCCCTTCATCGAGGCCGCGGACGTACCCCCGTGCACCTGCACCCGAACCCGAACCCAGCCTGCGGCTCCCTCCGGGAACCGCCCTTCATCGAGGCCCGCCGCAGCAGTTCCGCAACGTCAAGCTTCAGGACTGCGGCTCTCTCCCGGACGGTTCTTCGTCGAGGCGGATCCGCACCCCGATGCTCAACGAGATGGGGATGGACCCGCGGTTCCAGCCGGGAACCGCCCTTCATCAGGGTTGGGAACGCTTCAGCTTGGCTAGCATCTTGAGGTTCTTCCTGCCGTTCCTTCTGAACGGCCCTTCAGCGGAAGCAGCGATCCATCCTGCTCGCTCGTAGGGCGTCGCGAGTCCCTCCGGGATGTCTTGTGACGTCTTCACGGTGACCTCGTGCTTATCATCGCTGTCGTTGCGTCCCGCCTGTCACAGTGTCGGTCGCTGTTCTCGTCACTGCGGCGCACCCTGCGGGGATGACTGCCGATTCGGGCCGTGGCGAGCCGATCCCGATCAGTCTTGCCGCCCACCACTCCTTTTGCCCGCGCAGGGCGTGGTTGGAGGCGGTCGGTGAGCGCACCGACACTCATCAGGTCGCGGTAGGCCAGGATGAACACGCCGCTACCGACGACGTGGCCGGCACCCGTCCCCAGCATGTGCGGGGGATCGAGGTGGGCCACGACCAGCTCGGCATCATCGGTCGCTGCGATACCGTCGAGTTCGACGATGCCGGTGCAGCGACCGTGCTCGAATACAAGGCCACACCCTTGCGCCGCCGCCCCGAGGTCACCGAGCCCATGCGGATGCAGCTGGCGTTGCAGGTCCTCGCGTTGCAGCAACAGAGCATTACCGTGGTGGGCCAAGCGGTGTTCTTCACCCATCACCAGCAGCGGGTCCCCGTCGCGTTGACCGCCGCCGACTTCGACACCGCACAGGAGCTGGTCAACGCCACCCGGAACACCGTCGAGGCCAGGACCGCCCCGGCACCGCTGGAAGATGATCCGCGCTGCGCGCGGTGCTCTCACATCAGCGTGTGCCTGCCCGACGAACGTGTCCTTGAGCCGGTACATCGCCGCATTGTCGTGGCCGACCCGGACACACAGGTGCTGCACCTGAGTACTCCCGGAATGCTCGCGAGGCTGCGCAGTGGACGCATCATTCTCCAGCACCACGGTGAAAAGGTCGGGGCGGTGCCGCTGGAACGGGTCCAAGCCGTCGTCGTGCACGGCAACGTCGACCTCTCCGGCGGGCTCATCCGGGAACTGCTTTGGCGTTCACTGCCGATCGCGTGGTGCTCTAGTACCGGGCGGGTCATCGGTTCAGCAGGATCGACTTCAAGCCCGAACGCTGATGTTCGCCTGCACCAGCACGTTGCTTCCGGCCACGGCCGTCTCGATCTCGCTCGCGAATTCGTCAGCGCCAAGATCGCGAATCAAGCCACCCTGCTCCGGCGCCACGGCCACGACCGTGCTGCCGTGCACCAACTTCGAGAACTGCAACACCACGCCGATCACGCCGATTCGGTGCCCGGATTGTTCGGACTCGAAGGAGACGCCGCAGCCCGCTACTTTCGCGCCTTCCCGGCCCTGTTCACCACCCTCGACGTGGCGGAAGCGAGTTTCACGACACGGACCCGGCGCCCGGCGACCGACCCGATCAACGCCGCGCTCAACTTCGCTTACGGCTTGCTAAGCACCGAACTGCTGCGGGCCATCACCGCCTGCGGACTGGACCCGCACGCCGGGTTCCTGCACTCGGCCACCCGCAACAAACCCGCACTCGCCCTCGATCTCGGCGAAGAGTTCCGCGCTCCGGTCGCTGACTCCGTCGTCCTCGGCGCGTTCAACAACGGCGAACTTGCCCTCACCGATTTTTATACCGATCCCACCGGCACTGCCGTCCGCCTCACCGAACACGGCAGGAAAAGCCTTATCAGCGCCCATGAACGACGCATGACCGGCCACTTCACCCACCCGCTATTCGGTTACGACGTCACCTGGCGTCGCGCGATCGAGATCCAGGCCCGGCTCGTACTCGGTGTCTTGGACGGCACCCAGCCCCGCTACCGAGGAACCCGAATCCGATGAGCCACGAAACACCGAAACGACACCTCATCGCATACGACATCCCCGACGACCCCCGTCGCACCCGCATCGCGAAAACCCTCGAAACCTACGGAGACCGCGTCCAGTACAGCGTCTTCATCGTCGATCTTCGCCCCGCGAAACTCCTGCGCCTCCGCGCCACCCTGAACACCCTCATCGACCACCACGCCGACTCCGTGCTCATCTGCGACCTCGGCACCCCCACTGACCCGGCCGCCATCGACCAACTCGGACGCCACCGACCACTGACCACCGACAACCCCGCCATCATCATCTAGCCAACGCCTACGCGAAGGCTCCACCACCACACCCTCCACCCACAGAGCCTTCGCGTCCCATCTACGCAGGCCACGTCACCAACACCGCGCGATGAGAACCGGATATGATCCACAACAGCACACTCAAACCGGAGCCTTCGCAACCAGCAACAAAACCCCAGCGCAACACCCCCACCCGAACGACCCTCCTGGGGTTCCCTCCGGGAACCGCCCTTCATCGAGGCTGAGCACGACCACGAGGCAGAGCAGTCCGGCGAGGGGGATGCCTGCGGTTCCCTCCGGGAACCGCCCTTCATCGAGGCGGCGCGCTCAACGGCCTGCGCACGGCCGGGTCCATGCTGGCCGATCCTGCGGTTCCCTCCGGGGACCGCCCTTCATCGAGGCGAACAGGCGATCACCCACGCCGCCGACCGCGCCACCTGCGGCTCCCTCCGGGAACCGCCCTTCATCGAGGCACGATGAGCACGGAGGAGGAGCCGCTCATCTTCTACACTTGCGATTCTCCCGGGAACTGCCCTTCAACTGGTAGTGGCAACAGCCCTAAACACCGCGAGTTCTAGAGCAGTCGATCATGGTGGGCTGTGGCTTCGGTTCGAACAGCGTCGGTGAAGGCATCGTCGAGTTCGGCGTCCCGACGTTCGAACTCTGCGTCGTCCGCGTCGTCACCGAGCTCGCCGTCTCCGGTCACTTCGGCGTACTCGTGGTAGAGCAGCCAGCATCCACGGATCCCATCCAGGAGATCTTCTAGCAGATCTTGTGCCGGGCGCGAGGGGTCCAGCGGGGTCACGCGGTCGGGCATCAGCACGTCCCGTACCTCATCCGCACGGTCTCCGTAATCACGAGCTTGTTGCTCGGCATCGACGATCTGCTGTAGCAGTCCGGCGACGTTCGGGATGCGTCCTTCGGCGACGTCCATCGCATCTCCGATCAGCCCGGTGACGACCTCGCGTGGCTCAGCGCCCGCGTTCAGCAGCTCCAGCACCAGCGAAGGGGTACGCACCGCGATGGCTTCGATGTCGTCTGCCTCGGCGATGACCATGGTCGGACCGGTATCGGCGACCTCGGCGACCACATCCGCAGCAGCCTGTAGCCAGTGAGCCGCTGCCACCGACGCCGCGGTGGGGTCGATCTCGTTGAACAGCCGTGGAGAGCCCAGCGGCTCCTCGTGGAGGAGGGCATTAGCAGCGGCGACTTGCACGGGCGAGGCGTCGGCTCGGGTCAGCTCCACCGCCTGGCGAGCGCGACCGGATAGTTCGCCTCGTTCGGCCAGCTCGATCGCGGCCAACTCCGCCTCAACATCGGCGACGATCCGATCGACAACGCCCTTATCGGCGATCTCGTGGAGTACCCGGCCTAACCGGTGAGCAGATTCGCCCGCCGGGCTGTAAGACTGCAGCATCATTCCGTTGGCGTCCGGCAGGTTGGGTTTCCGCAGAGCAGGAATGACTCCGTCGAATGCTTGGCGCTCCTGTTCGCGTTGCCAGCCTTCACTGTTGAGTTCAAGACTGTCGACGGCGCTGGCGGGACGCGTATAGGTGCGCCACAAGTGCCGTGACAGACCGCTCAACGCGTCAGCGAGGCGAAGACCTTGCTCGGCGGAAAGCTGTTGGGGTAGCTCGGTAGCGGTCTCGGCAACCGCGCCGGTCCCACACGGCCAGGTCGCCACCACCGTGTTGTGGGCTTGATCTAAGGCGTACTGCGTCATGGGTCTATCCTGTCGCACTTCCGTTCTCAAATCAGTTCGCCACGCGTTCGGTGAAGCGATCCTTGGCGATCCGGAAACACCGATCCATGATCAGTGAGGACCCGTCATACACGCTGCCTCAGCCACCGACAGATGCTTGCAACCGCTCCCTATTTGCTGGGGACTGCTCAGGTATACCCCACGTGGTCGTTGTCGTAGGGCTGTTCGTCTCGTTGTGGGTGGTCGCGGTCAGCCCGTTCGGCTAGGTGCAGTGGTGTGGGGTGCCGAGTGCGGTCGTCTCGCGACCCCGCCTGGTGGCACAGTCGTGCGGCGAGGGGCTGCGAGCTGGCGGGTTTCCCATTAGCCGGGGCGGGCTAGTGATCGAACCCGCGTGCGAATTCTCGGTAGCCTTGATCCCTCCATCTCAAGATGACGCGGTCGCCCTGTGTTCAGCAGCGGGAACATCCGGGTGGGAGGAATCTGGGAGGAGTGGTGTGCGCTTAACCGGGCTGTTCTGCACTGGGCTGCTTCGTACGGCTCCCACTCGACCTGGGATTTCTCTGTTTCTACTGGTCAGAGGGGCTGTCGCGCATTCCTTACAAGCAAGGGGTCGCTGGTTCGAACCCAGCTGCGCCCACTCTAGTTTTCTGACCTGCGGAAACGAAGTTCCCGTCCAGGGGTGCTCTGCTTGCACAGCGCACAGCGACCCCTTAATTCCGCCCCACGAGGGAGCAGTGGGACGGCCTGATCCGGGACTACGGCAAGGCGCTGAAGCGCGAGAACAAGTCCCCCAAGACCATCGAGCTGTACGACTCGACGGCGACCCGGTTCGCCGACTGGCTTGCGACGCACGACCGCCTCGGCGACGTCGCTGCGGTCACTCGCGCCGACGTCGGTGACTGGATCACGGAACTGCTGGAGACCCGCAAACCCGCGACCGCCAACGGCCGATTCCGCGCCTTGCAGCAGTGGTTCCACTTCCTGGTCGACGAGGACGAGATCACTGCGTCACCGATGCAGCGGATGAAGCCTCCGCACGTCCCCGAGGTCCCGGTACCAGTGGTTCCGTTGCCGACGGTCAAGGCGCTGTTCAAGCAGTGCGAGGGCAAGGATCTTGCCAGTCGCCGCGACGCAGCGATCATCCGGTTGCTCATCGATACCGGTGGTCGCTCGGCGGAGATCATCGGCCTCAAGGTCGATGACCTCGACTTGGAACAGGACCAGGTGCTCGTGCTCGGCAAGGGCAGTCGGCCCCGGATGTTGCCGATCGGCTCCAACACCTCACTCGCGCTGTCGCGCTACCTCCGTGTACGCAGCCGCGAGAAGTTCGCCGAGTCGCCCCAGCTCTGGCTCGGTGAGAAGAACCGCGGGCCGCTCGCTTCCAACGGCATCAAGATCATGCTCCGCCGCCGTGGCCGGGCACTCGATCCTCCGCTCGCCAACTTGCACGCCCACCAGTTCCGCCCCACCAACGCACACGAGTGGCTCACCGCCGGTGGTGATGAGTCCGACCTGATGCGGCTCATGGGTTGGCGCTCGCCGCAGATGCTGCGCCGCTACGGCGCATCGCTCGCCGACGAGCGCGCCCGGGACGCCCATCGACGGCTTTCCCTCGGCGATCGGATCTAGGTCCGCCCGTGCAGTGGCCGAAAGCCCGTAATGCTCACGAACCCGTTGAGGTTCATCGAGCAGACCTAGGGCGGTCTCTTCGCGACCGCGCCATCTGCGAACCCGAGGTGCGCGCCTTCGGCGGCGCTGCCGGAACGGCCCTCGCGCGCAGCCTGGCATGTGACGTGTCTACTCCGCATAGGCGCGGCAGGCCAGCGATTCGCACTTAGAACTGCTAACAGAAGGTTTGGGTGCGTCGGTGTTGGATGAGGCAGGTGGTGAGTTGGAGGAGGCTGTCGTGGATGTC
>NZ_JAIUJZ010000290.1:0-6712 GCF_020176775.1 Saccharopolyspora sp. 6M | reverse complement strand
GTCGGGGGGTGGGTGGGATTCCGCACGGCGTGGGAGTGGAAGCTCTGCGAAGGTCGGGACGTTCTTGATCCCGGGTGCGCCACCGCGCGCACCCGACGACACCGACGCAGAAGGAGAGGTCATGGCCGACCGCAACGCCACGACTAGCTGGACCGGCGACCTGGGCTCGGGTTCGGGCCTCGTCACCCTGGACTCCTCGAACGCGGGGCAGTTCCCCGTGTCGTTCGCGACCCGCGCCGAAGACCCGGCCGGGCAGACCAGCCCCGAGGAGCTCATCGCCGCCGCGCACTCGTCCTGCTTCAGCATGCAGCTGTCCGGGTTGCTCGGCGAAGCCGGCCTCACCCCGGAACGGATCGACACCAGCGCCGAGGTCACCCTCGGCAAGTCCGGCGGCGGCTTCGCCATCACCGGCATCGCGCTGACCGTGCAGGCGACCGTGCCCGGCGCCGACGACGCCACCTTCCAGCAGGCCGCGCAGAAGGCCAAGGAGATCTGCCCGGTCTCCGCCGCCCTGACCGGCACCACCATCACCCTGGAAGCCACCCTGTCCTGACGTTCCCCGGGAGCAACGGCCCGTTCGACCGGTGGGACCGGGCGGACGGGCCGTTCACGTGAGGGGCGGCGGCCCGGCGGCTGAGGGGGAACCCGGCGACCCGGGCGCTGCGGAGCCGCACGGCGACCGGTCACTCCGGAAGCCCAGGACGCCGGTCGCTCCGGGATCGCCCGGCACCCCGGTGGCGTCCGGAACCCGCGGCAGACCGGCCACTCCGGACGACCGCATCGGACGGAACGGACGATCCGCCCGCGGACCGCTCCGGACGGACCAGCCGACTGCTCCGGCCGCGCGAGCGCGACGGGCCGCGGGCGGGGCAGGATCGGGACGCGGTCCGATTCAGGGAGGCGGCCATCGGCGTCGACGTGGTGCTCGCCGTGCTCGGCGCGGCGCTGCTGCACGCCACCTGGAACGCCCTCGCGCACGGCATGGACGACCGGCTCGCCGGATTCACCCTCATGTCGCTGGTCTACGCCGCGATCGGCGGTGCCGCCGCCCTGGTCACCGGGTTCCCCACGGCCGCCGCGTGGCCGTACGTGCTCGCCTCCGCCGCGGCGCACGTGCTCTACCAGGTGGGGCTGATGCTCAGCTACCGCCTCGGCCAGTTCGGCCAGGTCTACCCGCTCGCGCGCGGCACCGCGCCGTGGGTGGTGGCGCTGACCTCCGCCGCGCTGCTCGGACAGCGGATCTCGGTGCCCGAGCTCGCCGGGGTGCTGGTGATCTCGGCCGGGCTGACCAGCCTGGTGCTCGTCGGCGGGCGGCCCACCGCCGCGCGGTTCCCGGCGCTGGCCGCCGCGTTCGGCACCGGGCTGGTGATCGCGCTCTACACCGTGCTCGACGGCGTCGGCGTGCACCGGACCGACGTGCTCACCTACGCCGCCTGGCTGTTCCTGCTGCAAGGGCTCGCGCTGCCACCGCTGGCGCTGGCGGTGCGCGGCCGGGCGCTGCCCGCCCAGCTGCGGTCCGCACCCGGCGGCGCGCTGCTCGGCGGGGTGCTGTCGCTGGCCGCCTACGGCATCGTGCTGTGGGCGCAGACCCGCGGCGCGCTCGCGCCCATCGCCGCGCTGCGCGAGACCAGCATCGTGTTCGGCGCGCTGATCGGGGCGGTGCTGTTCCGCGAACGCCTCGGCCGGGGGCGCGTGCTCGCGAGCGCCGTCGTGCTCGCCGGGATCGTGCTGCTCAACCTGCCCTGACCGCGACCGGGCGCCGCGCCGCCGCGGTGAGGACCGCGACGAGCCGGGCGCGGAACCCGCGCACCGCCGCCTCCGCCGCCGGCGTCCCGGGGAAGCGGGCGCGCAGGAACAACCCGTCGTCGGTGCGCGAGACCCACAGCTGCACGTCGTCGGCCACCGTCTCGCTGCTGATGTGCCGCGGCCGCGACTCCGGGAACTCCAGCGACACCGGCATCGCCCGGTAGTCCACGTAGGACAGCATGAAGATGTCGCGGCGCACCCGCCGGTAGTCCTCGGCGACCGCGGCCAGCACGTTCGGCAGCGGCACCCCCAGCGTGCCCAACGCCTCCCGGAACGCGACCTTCGCGTGCGTGTGGGTCTCCGCGAACCGGCCCTCCACCACGTTGAACGCGATCGGCGCGTTCGTGGTGAACCAGCCGACCGCGTGCCGCCACCGCGGTTCGTGGCGGGTGTGCAGCGGGACGAGCAGCCCGATCCGGTCCGCGGCGCCCAGCTCGCGCAGCGCCAGCCCGGCGGCGGCCAGCAGCCCGGTGAAGGCGCTGCCCGCCGCCGACCGGCAGGCCGCGTCGAACGCGTCCGCGCACTCGGCGTCCAGCAGCCGGCCCGTCGTCGAACGCTGCGGCACCGGCTCGCCCGGCCGCACCCCGAGCTCCAGCGGGAAGCCGGGCGTCGTGCCACCGCGCTCCAGCAGGAAATCCCGCCAGTAGGTCACCGCCGGATGTTCGACCTCGGGGACGGGCGGTGCGTCCAGCACCTCCGGGCCGGGCGCGTCCCACTCCGGCCCGGGTGCGGTGCGCACCGCGTCGACCCGGGCCGCGGTGACCGCCGCGTGCTCCGCCGCGCAGTGGTCCACGAAGTCGCCGACCGCGGGCAGCGCCGCCTCCTCGCCGCGGACCGCGGCGCGGTGCAGCACCTGGACCTCGTGCGCGACCACCGCCATCGACTGGGCGTCCGCGCAGGAGTGGTCGAACGCGGCGAACGCGGTCATCCCCCGCTCGTGCCGGATCGCGCCCAGCAGGAACGGCGGCCACCGCAGCGGGTGGCACTGCTCGGCGAACCGCCGCGCCAGGTGCGCGCGCACCGCCGCCGAGCTCGGGAACGCACCCGCCTCGCGGCGCCGCAGCGCCAGCGCATCGGGGGCGAGCACCGCGCGGTGGAACTCACCGCCGTGCTCGGCGAACCGGCTCAGCAACCCGGGATGCCGCCGGACCCAGCGCCCGAACGCCACCTCCAGCGCCGCGGTGTCGGGCTCCCCCGGCAGGTCGAACGCGACGGCCAGCCACTGCGGCGCCCCGCCCGCCCGGGCCCCGTCCAGGTGGAAGCGCTGGTTCAGCGAGGGCGGCACCTCGCTGGGCGCGAACTCGTGGCCCGGCAACGGGAACGCGGTCCACTCCACGACCTCGCCGGACGGCGGGTCGAACGCGCTGGTCGTCGTGACGTGCACCGCCGATCACTCCACGGCCGCGAGCGACGCGGCGCCGCGGAACTCGTGGTCGCCCTCGGCGAGGACCCGGTGCAGCACGGCCTGCACGCGGTCCAGGTAGCGGGCCACGTTCTCCGCCGCGACCGGGGTGTCCGGGTAGCTGGCCTTCAAGTAGGTCAGCCCGCGCAACCGGTTGATCCACATCGGCACGTCGAAACCCTCCCCCGGACCGCTGAGCACCTGCGCGCCCGCCGCCTCCCACAGTTCGGAGCCGCGGACGCGGCGCAGGTCGATGAACGACACGATCGGCAGCACGGTGCGCGCGTCCTCCTGCAGCCGCAGCCGCGACCCCAGCATCTCCACCAACTTCACCACCGGCACGCCCGCGATCGCACGGGCCCGGACGAACGCCTCGTCGGCGGCGGCGAGCACTTCGCCGAAGGTGCGCAGCCCGGCCAGCGAGAAGTGCAGCGGCACCAGGTTCACGAACCAGCCCTGCGCGGCGGCCCACCGCGGCTCGTCGCGGGTCTGCACCGGAGTCAGCGTGCGGTACGACTCCGTGCCCGCCAGCTCGGCGGCGGCGATCGCGAGCGCCGCGAAGACCCCGGCCGGGAAGCTGCCGCGGTGCTCCCGGCAGCGCTTGCCGAACGCGGTGGCCTGCTCGGCGTCGAACAGCTCGCGCTCGGTGAGCAATTTCCCGCGCGGTTCGTCGCCGAGCCCCAGCGGCAGCGGGAACGACGGCGGCCTGCTGCCGCCCTCCAGCCAGAACTCGCTCCAGGTCCGCACCGCCGCGGCCTGCTCCTCGGCACCGATCTCGCGGCCGCGCTCCAGCGCGGCGAAGTCGGCGTGGTCGCCGACCTCCGGCAGCCCGGCCGGTTCGCCCGTGATCTGCTCCCAGTAGAGGCGGCGCAGCTCGTCGAACACCAGGAAGATCGAGTAGCCGTCGGTGTGCGCGTGGTCGACGGCGAAGAACACGGTGGAGGATTCCGGCCGCAGCACCGCGCCGAGCACGAACGGCGGCCAGCTCAGCGCGCTGGTGGCGGTGGCGAACCGGTGCAGCAGGTGGTCCCGGATGTCGGCACCGCTGCCGTACTCGCCGACCTCGACGGGCGCGAACGCCACGTCCGCGGCGTCCAGCGCGCAGCGGCGCAGCTCGTCGCCGGTGTTCTCGAACCAGGTCAGCAAGGTGGCGTGCCTGCGCACCCAGCGCTGCCAGGCACCGGCCATCGCCACCGGGTCCAGCTCACCCGGCAGGTCGAACGCGGTGGCCAGCCACGGCGAGTGCACCGCGCCCGCGGCGTCGTTGGCCAGCGCACGGCGGAGGTGGTTCTCCTGGAACGAGGACGGTGGCGCCGGATGCTCCCGGGCCTCGCCCAACGAGTCCGAAGTGGACTCCGTCGGGTGCCATTCGACGAGCCTGCCCGGAGCGGGCTCGTACTCGCGGAGTGCGGTCATCCTCATGGGCGAGTTCCCTTCAGCACCACGTCGTGGTCCGGCCCGGCGCGCCGCGAACCGGCACCGACCGGCGTGCGCACGCCGGACCCTACTTGATCATGGAGTTCGACGTCCGTCCACAGTGGCGCGAACTCGGGCAGCAGCTCCGGGTCCGCCGCCGAGGCCGCCGCGCGCACCAGGTACCGGATCCGCTCGACGTACTCGCGCACCGCGGCATCCGTCCGCGCCGCACCGGGGAACCTGCTCGTCACGTAGATCCCCTCCTCGCTGCGCATCACCCAGAGGTAGACCTCGTCGGCGGAGCTGGCCGGCGCGTGCAGCGCCCGCGCCTTCGACTCGGCCCAGCACCGCGCCCCCGGGCTGGAGCGCAAGTCCATGTAGGACACCACGAACCGCGGTGGCAGCTCGACGCCCAGCAGCTCCGCCACCTTCGGCACGGGCACCGTCGACAGCGGCTTCGCCCGCCGCAGCGCCGCCCCGGCCCCCGGCAGCAGGTCCAGCAGGTCCATGCCGTCCGGCACCCCGGCGGCACCCGCGGCGACCACCCCCACCGGCAGCGGCAACGCCACCGGGGCGAGGCCGACGAACCAGCCCAGCGACCGCGCCCACCGGCGGGCGGACCTGGTGTGCAGCAGCAGCAACGCGCGGAACTGCTCCGGCGCGTCGGGGGCGCCCGGCCGGGCCGCGGCCAGCGCCAGCGCCGCCAGCGCCCCGGAGAACGCGCTGCCCCCGTTGCGGCGGCACGCCACCTCGAAGGCGGTGGCGCCGTCCGCGTCCACCAGCCACTCGCAGAGGCCGTGCTGGCGCGACCTCGGCTCGGCGGACGGCGCGCCCGCGGGCAGCGGGAACCCGGGCGGCGCACCGCCGCAGTCGGCGAGGAACTCGGCCCACCGCTCGACCGGTTCGTCGGAGCGCTCGAAACCGTCGGTGTACTCCCGCTCCCGGGCGCAGAAGTCGACGTAGCTGCCGACCTCCTCCGCGGCGGGCAGGTCGGCGGGGCGACCGGCGCGGGCGGCGAGGTAGAGCTCGCGGACCTCCTGCAGCACCAGCAGGATCGAGTAGCCGTCCACGTTGCCGTGGTCGAACGCGAGGCACACCGTGCACGAGTCGGCGCGGGTGACGGTCGCGAACACGTACGAGGGCCAGCTCGTCGGGTCGGTGCGCGCGTTGAACAGCTCGCGCAACGCGTCGGAGATCTCCGCCGGTTCCCGGAAGGTACCCAGCCCGTCGCGGGAGATCACCGATCGACCGGGGGCCCAGGTGCGGCGCCGGACCTCGCCGCCGTCCGAGCGCAGGGCGCTGCGCAGGGTCTCGTGCCGGTCGACCCACCGCAGCAGCGCCGCGCGCCAGGCCGGCTCGTCCAGCGGGCCGTCCAGGTCGAAGCCGATCGCCAGCCAGCTCGGGTCGCTCGCCGCGCCCCGCTCGGCCCGGGCCCGCACGTGGGCCTGCTGCAGGTGCGACGGCGGGCGGGGGTCGGGCACGGGTTCCGCCCCTTCCGCGGGGGACACGCTCCACTGCGCCGCCTCGCCCGGCCGGACGCTGTAGTCCGCGATCTCCGTGAATCTCATGCCACCCAATCAGGTTGCCGATACCGCGCCCCGCTCGCGTCGGGTCGTCGCACTGGACCATTCCGATGCGCGGAGAGGTCATGATGCCGCAAGGCGACCGGAATGGGTTTCGGGGCCCCACCGGTCCAGCGCGCTAGGGCGGCCATTCAAAACCGGGGAACTGCGCGACCGCAAGACCCCGATGCGCGAGGAGAACGTTTCCGCAGCGCAGGGCGTCCGTAATTCACGTCCACGGGGCAGGATCGGGACGCGGCACGACCGATTCAGGAACGTTTCTCACGAATGCTGATATTTGTTCGAGTCGTGAAAACTTTCCGGCCAGATGCGAGTTTCATCGCCCTTGCCGCACGATTCACCGCGCACTCGCATCACTGCACCACGCGAATCGACGCCCCCCGGAAAGCGAACGTGGGGGGGGGGGGGCGGGGCGGCCCCCCCCCCCGCCCGGCACCAGTGCTGGTCAGAGTGGTTCGCCGGGTGTTCGCGGACTGCGCCGTCCCGGCGCGGTGCGTCACCGGAT
>NZ_JAIUJZ010000289.1:0-6877 GCF_020176775.1 Saccharopolyspora sp. 6M | reverse complement strand
CGCCCAACGCCGCGCCATCCAAGCCATGAACCGCGCCCACCGCGTCTGCGACACCTGTCACCGCGACGTCGGCTACCGCATCCCCCACACCCGCCCCCTCGAAGGCCAATGCCTCGACTGCCACGAAACCTCTACCCGGCCGATCGCGGCCTGAACAGGAGGAACCATGCCGACCCGCCGCAGCGGTACATGGATGACCGTTCCCGAGTTCTGCGACGAGATGGCCATCTCCCGATCGACCTTCGACGACTGGCGCGCCAAAGGACGAAGCCCGAAATGCATCCGGCTCCCGAACGGCTCCCTGCGCATCAAGCGCACCGACTTCGACACCTGGCTCAACACCCTGGAGGCCGACGCCGCATGACCGAGACCAGCTACAACGTCCACATCTGGCGAATCACCGCCCGCAAGAACGCTCAGGGCAAAGTCACCAGCTACCGTGTCCGATGGCGTGTCGGCACACACGAACACCACGAGTCGTTCAAAGGCAAGACACTGGCGAGCAGCTTCCACGCCCAGCTCGTAACCGCGGCGAGCAGAGGAGAGGCGTTCCTCGTCGACGCACCGGGGCTTCCGGTGTCGATGGCCCGGAAGTCTGCGAACCAGATGAGCTGGTTCGAGTTCTCGCAGCGGTATGTCGACCTCAAGTGGACCCGCGCGGCCGCGAAGTCGAGGGCGGGCATCGCGGACACCTTGGCGACGGTGACTCCGGTACTGCTGACGAGCGAGCGCGGCAGGCCAGACGACCAGGTGATGCGCCGGACGTTGACACGATGGCTGTTCAACACCAAACAGCGCGACGACGCGAAGCCGGTGGAGATCGCCCGCGCATTGCGGTGGCTGGAGGCCAACACCGTCGCGATGTCGAAGTTGGACGACCCGGCGCTGATGCGGCGCGTGCTGGAGCAACTGGCCCGGCGCATGGACGGGAAGCCCGCCGGTGCCAAGACGTTCGCGCGCAAGCGTGCGGTCTTCCACAACGCGCTGGAGTACGCCGTCGAACTCGGGGTGTTGCAGAACAACGTGCTTTCGCGGATCAAGTGGACACCGCCGAAGGAGGTGAAAGCGATCGACAAGCGCGTCGTGATCAACCCGCGTCAGGCACGGCAGTTGCTGGCGAAGGTAGGGGAACAGCGAGTCGACGGGCAGCCACGCAGGTCGGCTGGACCGGGGTTGGTGGCGTTCTTCGGGGTCATGTACTACTCGGCCCTGCGTCCGGAAGAAGCCGCGATGCTGCGCAAGTCAGATCTGCGCCTCCCGAGCAGTGGTTGGGGCGAGCTGCTGGTGTCGCAGACTGCGCCGACCGCGGGCGGGGCGTGGACGGACTCCGGGCAGCGGCGCGACCGGCGCCACCTCAAGCAGCGCGGGGTAGGAGAGGTGCGGCCGGTTCCGTGTCCGCCTGAGCTGACCGAGTTGCTGCATGGACACCTGGCGCGGTTCGGCACGACCGCAGACGGACGGCTGTTTCGCAGCTTGACGGGCGGCGATCTCGCTGAGTCGACCGCGGCCAGGGTGTGGGACAAAGCACGGCAGAAGGTGTTCACCGCCGAGGAGTACGCCTCAGTGCTGGCTCGTCGCCCGTACGACTTGCGGCACGCGTGCGTGTCGACGTGGCTCGGCAGCGGGGTGCCGTCGACTCAGGTGGCCGAGTGGGCTGGGCATTCGGTCGCCGTACTGCACCAGGTCTACGCGAAGGTGCTCGCCGGGCAGGAGGACAGCGCCCGGCGCCGCATCGAGGAAGCCCTGAGCTTCGGTATGCAGCAGGCGCGGCCGTGTCCGTGAATCGTCCGTAGCTGGCCGCAGACAGCCGTAGCAGCCGGGGACAACCGCACATCAGGCCCGCATGGCCTCTCGCGTAAAACGCCTGGTGAAAGGCCTTGCGGGCCTGGTTAGGCATGGTGCCCCCGGTCAGAGTCGAACTGACACTGTACGGATTTTGAGTCCGCCGCCTCTGCCGATTGGGCTACGGGGGCTGAGCGAGCCGAAGTTTACCGGACCGGTGATCACTGCGCGGCGGCGGGGCGGTCTGGGCGGGTGTCTTCAACTGCCCTGTCCGCTGGTGCCGACGCCTCAGTGGTGCCGTTCGGTTCGCCTGGCCGGCAGCCCGCCCACCATGTGGGCGTCGCGCCGATGTGACCTGTCGGAAACGGGTGTCGGGATGGTCACCCTCCCTGGTCATCTCAGCTGGAGGGCCCGGCCGGTAAGCTGGTTTTTCCCGGTGCGGGACCGCACTGGACCGTGTCAGAACTACCCCAGGAGGACCCGGTGACCACGCCGGCTGCCGAGGACCCAAGCGAGGCCAAGCCCGTCGAACGTCGCGTGCTCGTGGCAGAGGACGAGGCGCTGATCAGGCTCGACCTGGTGGAGATGCTCAAAGAAGAGGGGTACCAGGTCGTCGGTGAGGCCGGGGACGGGCAAGAGGCCGTGCGGCTGGCCGAGGAGCTGCGGCCCGATCTGGTGATCCTGGACATCAAGATGCCGAAGATGGACGGCATCGAGGCGGCGTCGAACATCGCGGGCGAGCGCATCGCGCCCGTGGTGATCTTGACCGCGTTCAGCCAGCGCGACCTGGTGGAGCGGGCGCGCGACGCGGGGGCGATGGCCTACCTGGTCAAGCCGTTCGCGAAGCGCGACCTGGTGCCCGCGGTCGAGCTGGCGGTGTCCCGCTTCACCGAGGTGCAGGCGCTGGAGGCCGAGGTCGCCGACCTCAGCGAGCGCCTCGAAGCGCGCAAGACGATCGAGCGCGCCAAGGGCCTGCTGATGAGCAAGCACAACCTCTCCGAACCCGAGTCGTTCCGCTGGTTGCAGCGGACCGCGATGGACCGCCGGACCACGATGAAGGCCGTGGCCCAGGCGGTGCTCGAGAACCTGGAGTGACTCAGCCCGCGGGCTGGTCGCGGATGACGCAGGTCAGGCGTGCCGTGCAGGTGCGCCTGCCCTGCTCATCGGTGATGACGATCTCGTAGGTCGCCGTGCTGCGGCCCCGGTGCAACGGGGTGGCGATGCCGGTGACGAGGCCTTCCGTGGCCGAGCGGTGGTGCGTGCAGGACAGCTCCAGCCCCACCGCGATCCGGCCTTCTCCCGCGTGCAGCGCCGAGGCGATGGAACCGACCGATTCGGCCAGCACCGCGTTCGCGCCCCCGTGCAGCAGTCCGTAGGGCTGCTTGTTGCCCTCCACCGGCATCGTCGCGACCACACGTTCGGGTGAGTATTCGAGGTATTCGATGCCCATCCGGTGCTGCAACTGGCCCGGTTCCGGGTTCAGCACCAGCGCCATCGAGTCGTTCGCGGGCTGCTCGTTCTCGGTCGCCGTCACGGTCCACCCCTCCTCGTGCCTCGCCGCACGCGCTGTCGGTGGCTCAGCCTAGACTCCCGCGACGTGATGGCTTCCGAAGACCGACGTCTGCTGTTGATCGACGGCCATTCCATGGCCTACCGAGCGTTCTACGCCCTGCCGAAGGAGAACTTCCAGACCGGCACGGGCCAGCACACGAATGCGGTCTACGGCTTCACCTCGATGCTGATCAACCTGCTGCGCGACGAGCAGCCGACCCACTTCGCGGTCGCGTTCGACGTGTCCCGCAAGACCTTCCGCAGCGAGAAGTTCGCCGACTACAAGGCGAACCGCAGCGCCAGCCCCGACGAGTTCAAGGGCCAGGTCAGCCTGATCCAGGACGTGCTGGGCGCGCTGTCGGTGCCGGTGCTGAGCAAGGACAACTACGAGGCCGACGACGTCATCGCCACCCTCACCACCCAGGCCACCGGCGAAGGCTTCTCGGTGGCCATCTGCACCGGCGACCGCGACGCGCTCCAGCTGGTGACCGACCGGGTCACGGTGCTGTACCCGACGAAGGGCGTTTCCGAGCTCACCCGGTTCACGCCGCAGGCCGTCGAGGACAAGTACGGCCTGTCGCCCGAGCAGTACCCGGACTTCGCGGCGCTGCGCGGCGACCCGTCGGACAACCTGCCGAAGATCCCGGGCGTCGGCGAGAAGACCGTCACGAAGTGGATCCAGCAGTTCGGCTCGCTGGCGGGGCTCATCGACCGCGCCGACGAGGTGAAGGGCAAGGCGGGCGAGGCGCTGCGGACCAACCTCGCGTCCGTGCAGCTGAACCGGGAGCTGACCCAGCTGGAGCACGACGTGCCGCTCGGGGTCACCCCGGACGACCTGGTGCTGGCCCAGTGGGACCGGGACGCGGTGCACAAGCTGTTCGACGACCTGGAGTTCCGGGTGCTGCGGGAGCGGCTGTTCAGCACGCTGTCCGCCGCCGAACCCGAGGTGGAGGACGGTTTCGAGGTCTCCGGCGGCGCGCTGGACACCGGTGAGCTCGCCGGGTGGCTCGACCGGCACGCCCGGGACGGCCGCCGCGTCGGGCTCGCGTTCAGCGGCACCTGGACGACCGGCGCCGGTGACCTGGCCGGCATCGCGTTGGCCGACGCCGACGGCGCCGGGGCCTTCGTGGACGTGACCGAGCTCAACGCGGACGACGACAAGGCGCTGGGGGAGTGGCTGGCCGACCCGGCGCTGCCGAAGGCCGCGCACGACGTGAAGGGCCCGCTGCACGCGCTGCGCGGCCGCGGCTGGACGCTCGCCGGGCTGACCAGCGACACCGCGCTCGCCGCCTACCTGGTGCGCCCCGGCCAGCGGTCCTTCGACCTGCCGGACCTGGTGGTGCGCTACCTGCAGCGGGAGCTGCGCGCCGAGGACGAGGGCGGCGACGGCCAGCTGTCGCTGCTCGCCGACGAGGAGCAGGACAAGGCCGACGCCGCCAACGCCGAGCTCGTGAAGGCCCGCGCGGTCGGTGAGCTCGCGGACGCGCTGGACGCCGAGCTGGGGCGCATCGACAGCCGCGGCCTGCTCACCGACCTGGAGCTGCCGCTGCTGGCCGTCATCGACGAGCTGGAGGCCGCGGGCATCGCTGTGGACGCCGACCTGCTCGACGAGCTCGGCGCGCACTTCGCGGGCCGGGTCAAGCAGGCCGCGCAGGAGGCCTACGACGTCATCGGCAGGGAGATCAACCTCGGGTCGCCGAAGCAGCTGCAGGTGGTGCTGTTCGACGAGCTGGGCATGCCGAAGACGAAGCGCACCAAGACCGGCTACACCACCGACGCCGACGCGCTGCAGGGCCTGTTCGAGAAGACGCAGCACCCGTTCCTGCAGCACCTGCTGGAGCACCGCGACGCGACCCGGCTCAAGACCACGGTGGAGGGCCTGGTGAAGTCCGTCGCCGACGACGGGCGCATCCACACCACGCTGAACCAGACCATCGTCGCCACCGGCCGGTTGTCCTCGACGGACCCGAACCTGCAGAACATCCCGATCCGCACCGAGGAGGGGCGCCGGATCCGCGAGGTGTTCGTGGTCGGCTCCGGCTACTCGGAGCTGCTGACCGCCGACTACAGCCAGATCGAGATGCGCATCATGGCGCACCTGTCCGGCGACGAAGGGCTCATCGAGGCGTTCCGCTCCGGTGAGGACCTGCACAACTTCGTGGCCTCGCAGGCGTTCGGCGTGCCGATCGGCGAGGTGGACCAGGAGCTGCGGCGCCGGGTGAAGGCCATGTCCTACGGGCTGGCGTACGGGCTGTCCGCGTTCGGGCTGGCCCAGCAGCTGCGGATCTCCGCGGAAGAGGCGAAGGCGCAGATGGACGCCTACTTCGCCCGCTTCGGCCGGGTGCGGGACTACCTGCACGAGGTGGTGTCGCAGGCGCGGGAGGACGGCTACACCTCGACGATCCTCGGCCGCCGCCGCTACCTGCCGGACCTGCTCAGCGACAACCGGCAGCGCCGCGAGATGGCGGAGCGGATGGCGTTGAACGCGCCCATCCAGGGCAGCGCCGCCGACATCATCAAGGTGGCGATGCTGGGCGTGCACCGCTCCCTCGCCGAGGCGGGCCTGCGGTCGCGGATGCTGCTGCAGGTGCACGACGAACTGATCATCGAACTGGTCGACGGGGAACGCGCCGAGGTGGAGCGGATCGTGCGGGAGCAGATGGGCTCGGCCTACCCGCTGGAGGTACCGCTGGAAGTGTCGGTGGGCGCGGGCCGTTCCTGGGACTCGGCCGCACACTGAGTGCACGGCGGGAGGCGCCGGCCGTCGCGCGGCGGGCGACGCCCTCACCGTTGGCATATGCCGGCGGCATGGTCTCCGAGCTGCGGAGATTGCGGCTCGGTCACGAAACGATCATTCTCCGGCGCCGCGGACGTCCCAGCCACTGAGATGGCCGGAACGTGAACGAGGCGGGCCCCTGTTGGACCTTTCGGGTGATAGCCGGGATAGCCTGCCTACTTCGCGGAACAGCGGATGCCGACGAGCCGGCGCGCGGCGCGCACGGCGGACCCGGGGCGGAGTTCCCGGAGGAGGAAAATGATCAACATCGACAGAGTGGACCACTTGGTGCTCACCGTGGCCGATGTCGATCGGGCGGCAGAGTTCTACGAGCGCATCCTCGGGATGCGCACGGTGACCTTCCCCGGTGACCGGCGTGCGGTGAGCTTCGGTCAGCAGACCATCAAGCTGCATGCCGCCAGCGAGCTGGTCGAGCCCACCGCGACGCACCCGGTGCCCGGTTCGGCCAACCTCTGCTTCGTCACCGAGCAGCCCATCAGCGAAGTGCAGGAGCACCTGCGGGCCAACGACGTGCGCATCGAGGAGGGCCCGGTCGGGCGCACCGGAACATCCGGCCCGATCACCTCGCTGTACCTGCGCGACCCCGACGGCAACCTGATCGAGATCGCCCGGTACGACGAAGAAGCCGAGGCCGCTTCCGGCGCGGAGTGAGCACCCGGAACGGAGGAGGGGTGTCGCAGGCGCGGGAGGACGGCTACACCTCGACGATCCTCGGCCGCCGCCGCTACCTGCCGGACCTGCTCAGCG
>NZ_JAIUJZ010000288.1:0-6938 GCF_020176775.1 Saccharopolyspora sp. 6M | reverse complement strand
CAACCGCCCCCCCCCCCCCCCCCCCCCCGCCGGCCCCCCCCCCCCCCCCCGCCCCCCGGGGGGGGGGCCGTCGTGCCTATCCGTTCCGGATCAGACGGAGACCGTCAGATCACGCACCGCCGGAGAGCTTCTCCCGCAGCGCGGCCAGCTGGGCGTCGCTGGCCAGGGAGCCCGCGTCGTCCTGCTGCTCGGACGAGCCGGAGGACGAGTAGTTCCCGCCGCCCTGCTCGGAACCCGCACCGGAAGCACCCGCGGCAGCGGCCTCGGCGTCGGCCTCGGCGGCCTTCGCGACCTGCTTCATGTGCTGCTCGTAGCGGGACAGCGCGTCGGCGTACTGGCGCTCCCACTCCTCGCGCTGGGTGTCGTAGCCTTCCTGCCACTCCTGGGTCTCCGGGTCGAAGCCCTCCGGGTAGATGTAGTCGCCGTTGTTGTCGTACTCGGCGGCCATCCCGTACTGGGTGGGGTCGAACTCGGAGTCCGGCGTGAAGCCCTCGTTGGCCTGCTTCAACGACAGCGAGATCCGGCGACGCTCCAGGTCGATGTCGATGACCTTGATCATCACGTCGTCGCCGACCTGGACGACCTGCTCCGGGATCTCCACGTGGCGCTCGGCCAGCTCGGAGATGTGCACCAGGCCCTCGATGCCCTCGTCGACCCGGACGAACGCACCGAACGGCACCAGCTTGGTGACCTTGCCCGGCACGATCTGGCCGATCGCGTGGGTGCGGGCGAACTGGCGCCACGGGTCTTCCTGCGTCGCCTTCAGCGACAGCGAGACGCGCTCGCGGTCCATCTCGACGTTGAGGACCTCGACCGTGACCTCCTGGCCGACCTCGACGACCTCGCTCGGGTGGTCGATGTGCTTCCAGGACAGCTCGGAGACGTGCACCAGGCCGTCGACGCCACCGAGGTCCACGAACGCACCGAAGTTGACGATCGAGGAGACGACGCCCTTGCGGACCTGGCCGTTCTGCAGCTGGTTGAGGAACTCGCTGCGGACCTCGGACTGAGTCTGCTCCAGCCAGGCGCGGCGGGACAGGACCACGTTGTTGCGGTTCTTGTCCAGCTCGATGATCTTCGCCTCGAGCTCGCGGCCGACGTAGGGCTGCAGGTCGCGGACGCGGCGCATCTCGACCAGCGACGCGGGCAGGAAGCCGCGCAGGCCGATGTCGAGGATGAGGCCGCCCTTGACGACCTCGATGACGGTGCCCTTGACGGGCTCGTCCTTGTCCTTGAGCTCCTCGATGGTGCCCCAGGCGCGCTCGTACTGGGCGCGCTTCTTGGACAGGATCAGCCGGCCTTCCTTGTCCTCCTTCTGGAGGACGAGGGCCTCGACGAAGTCGCCGACGGTGACGACCTCAGCCGGGTCGACATCGTGCTTGATGGACAGCTCCCGGGACGGGATGACGCCCTCGGTCTTGTAACCGATGTCAAGCAGCACCTCGTCGCGGTCGACCTTGACGATGGTGCCCTCAACGATGTCGCCGTCGTTGAAGTACTTGATGGTTAGGTCGACGGCGGCGAGGAAGTCCTCCTCCGTCCCGACGTCGTTGACCGCGACCTGCGGCTTGGTGGCGGCGGTGGTCGGAACGGTGGTGGTGTCGGTGGACATCAGGTGGGTTGCTCCGGTACGGATAGTTTGTCGGTTGCCTGCGGTTGTCCCCCGCCTCGGCGGTGGCGGACCGGGCTGGCAGACCTACCAGCACGCATCCGCGCACGACCCGCTGGGGGTTGCACCTTGGATCTTAGCCCCCGGGACCGACACCTCTGCGGGCGGAACCGGCGGAACAGGTCCGTCCGCTCTCGGCCCGGCGGTGTTCGACTCCCGGATCGGGTTCGAGCGGTCACCCGCTGCTTCCCCGGCCGGTGCGGCCCGCCACGTCCTCGGACCCGGCGGAACCACTCCACAGTCGAACGCCGGACCCCCCGTCGTTAATCCCGATCGGGGCACGCAACCTGCCGGGAAGCTCGGCTCCGGCAGCGGCGGTCGGCGGAGCCGACCCGCGGAGCCGGTCCCGGGCGTCTTTCCCCAGCCTGAATGCACGGACGCGTTAAGACCCACGGCGCGGGCGGTATCGTACGCGTTCGCGCGATCGCGGAGCAAACCACTTGTCGGCGAAACACCGAACCACAGGACTTCTCATGCCGCACGACGATTCGGCCGCCCCCGAAATTTCACTCGATCCGGCGACGGAAGACCAGCCGGACGGCGGTTCCGCGCACGCCTCCGCGGAGCTGGCGCTGGGCACCGCGGGTGTGAGCAAGCGCACTGCCGACGCGGCCGAGTCCCGGCGGGCGAGCCGGCTGTGGTGGGACGCCGACGCCGACGACTACCAGGCCGAGCACGGCGAGTTCCTGGGCACCAGCGACTTCGTGTGGTGCCCCGAGCGGGTCCGGGAGGCCGACGCCCGGCTGCTCGGCGACGTCGCGGGCGAGCGGGTGCTGGAGGTCGGGGCGGGTTCCGCCCCCTGCTCGCGCTGGCTGGCCGCGCAGGGCGCGCACCCGGTGGCGCTGGACATCTCCGCCGGGATGCTGCGGCACGCGCGGCGCGGCGCCGCCGACAGCGGCATCGAGGTGCCCCTGGTGCAGGCCAGCGCCGACGCGCTGCCCTTCGCCGCGGACAGCTTCGACCTGGCCTGCTCGGCGTTCGGCGGCGTGCCGTTCGTCGCCGACGTCGGCGCGGTCTTCCGCGAGGTCGCGCGCGTGGTGCGCCCGGGCGGGCGCTGGGTGTTCGCGGTGACGCACCCGATGCGCTGGATCTTCCCGGACGATCCCGGGCCGGGTGGGCTCACCGTCGCGCAGTCCTACTTCGACCGGACGCCCTACGTGGAGATCGACGGGGACGGGCGCGCCACGTACGTGGAGCACCACCGGACGCTCGGCGACTACGTGCGGGAGCTGAACGCCGCGGGCCTGCGGCTGCTCGACGTCGTGGAGCCGGAGTGGCCCGCCGGCGCCACGCACACCTGGGGGCAGTGGAGCAGCCTGCGCGGGAAGCTCTTCCCCGGTACGTCGATCTTCTGCTGCGAACTGGCCTGATCTCCGCGGGCGACACGCCCCCGTCGCGCCGTTCGGGCGCGGTGATCGTCGCGGGCTGCCAGAATCCTGGTCGCCCGGCGGCTAGGCGAAGGGGTGGCGGCGCACATGGGTGACGCGCAGGACCTGCTGGACCGGCAGTGCGCGCGGTTCGCCGCGCTGGACCACCGGCTGCCGGAGCGGTACCTGCTGCCGAAGGGCGATCCGCTGCTGGCGCGGCTGCCGGACGGGACGGCGGTCGCCGGGCTGGTCGCGCACACCCGGAACCCGCCGGGGTCGGCGCAGAGCCTGTGGCAGGCCACCGATTCCTTCGAGCTCTTCCCGCTGCTCGGCGAGCACCCGGGCGCGGGGATGGCCGCCCTCCTGGCGGAGTGGCGGAGCCGCTTGGCCGCGCACGGGGCCCCGGCCGAGGACTCGTCGTGCGTGGTGACCTGGCCGAGCCGGGACGCGGAGGCGTCGCGCGCGCTGCTGGACCACGGCTTCGTCCCGCTGTCCTGCCTGGCGATCCGACCGCCCGCCCCGCCTGTCGCACTAGATACGAAACTGTCTGGTACCGTAAAGGTGCGCCGCGCCGAACCGGCCGACCTGGACGCCGTGGTCGAGCTCGCCCTCGCCGAGCACGCCTACGCCGCCCTCGTCGGCGCATCGGTGCACCGCCCCCGGACGGCCGAGCTCAAGCGCAACGCAGCGCGCCTGCGGCTCGCCGCCGGAAGCGGACCCGGAGGCGACCCGGTGTGGCTGGCCGAACAGGACGGCACACCGGTCGCACTCGCCGAGTGCGGCTGGATCGACCCCGACCGCCACTCCGGCGGCCACCGGCTCCGATCCGGCCGGTGGGCCTACGTGAACTGCGTGTCGGTGCACGAACGGGCCCGCGGCGGCGGCGTGGGACAGCGGCTGATGGCCGAAGCGCACGCGGAGTTCGCGCGCGCCGGGGTCGTCGGCAGCTTCCTCTACTACAACCCGCCCAACCCGCTGTCGTCGGTGTTCTGGCCCCGCCAGGGCTACCGGCCGCTGTGGACGATGTGGGAGGTGCGCCCGGCAACGGCGCTGCGCTGACCCCCACCGCTGTGAAGGAGTCGAGACGACGCGTGGAGATCGTCGCTGACGCAGTCGAGGTCACCGGGGCGCACAGCACGCTGCTCGCCCCCACCTCGCTGCACGTGAACAGCGGAGACCTGCTGGTGGTCACCGGAGAACCCCACTCCGGCCACACCGCCCTGGCCCTCGCCCTGTCCGGCCGGCTCAAGCCGAGCCGCGGCCGCGTCCTCGTCGACGGTGCCGACGACCCGAGGGCGCTGCGCCGCCGGGTCGCGATCGTCGACGGACCGGAGATCACCGAGCCCGAACCGAGCGTGCCCGTGCGCACCGCCGTCGCCGAAGGCCTCAGCATCGCGGGCCGCCGCTCGGGCCGGTCCGCCGTCCGGACCTGGCTCGCCGCCCACGACCTCACCGAGCACGCGGGCACCCGGGTGGAGAACCTGCCCGCCGCCGAGCGGACCCGGCTGCTCGTCGACCTGGCGTGCGCGGCGAAGACCACCGACGCGCTGGTCCTCGACACGCCCGACCGGCACGGCGGCGACCCCGGCTCCTGGTACGAGCTGGCGAAGCGGGAGGCCCGCAGGCAGCGCGCGGTCGTCGTGCTCTGCTCGCCGCACACCGCCGACCGGCTCGCCGTCCCCCATGCCCGAGTGGGCGCGGACAACCGCGCCGAAGAAGGTGCCCGATGACCACGTTCCGCCTCGCCCTGACCGAACTGCGCAGGCTCACCTCCGGCAAGCTGCCGCGGCTCGCGCTGGTCGCCATCACCCTGGTTCCGCTGCTGTACGGGGCGATGTACCTGTACGCGAACTGGGACCCGTACAACCGGCTCGGCGACGTGCCCGCGGCCGTCGTCGTCGACGACGCGGGCGCCACCCGGGAGGACGGCAGCAGGCTCGACGCCGGGGACAAGGTCTACGACGAGCTGGAGGACTCCGGCTCCTTCGACTGGCAGCGCACCGGCGCCGAGGACGCCGAGCAGGGCGTCGCCCAGGGCCGCTACACGTTCGCGCTCGTCGTGCCGCGCGACTTCTCCGCGGCGCTGATGTCGCCCGGCGACTTCGAACCCCGGCAGGCGCAGCTGCGGCTGGTCACCAACGACACCAACAACTACTTGATCTCCACGATCGCCGACAAGGTCGCAGGCGAGGTGCGCAAGGCCGTCGCCGCCGACGCGGGCACCGAAGCCGCCGACCAGCTGCTGCTCGGCTACGGCACGGTGCACGACAAGACGCTGGAGGCCGCCGACGGCGCGGGCAAGCTCGCCGACGGCGCCGGGCGGCTGCAGGACGGGCTCGGCACCGCTGAGGAGGGCACCGGGCAGCTGTCCTCCGGCGCGCACCAGCTGCTCGACGGGCAGCGGCAGCTGCTGGACGGCTCCGGCAGGCTCGCCGACGGGACCGGACGGCTCGCCGACGGTGCTCAGCAGCTGCGCGGCGGACTCCAGCAGCTGCAGGAGCGCACCGCGCCGCTGCCCGAGCAGTCCGCGAAGCTCGCCGACGGCGCCGAGCAGGTCGCCCAGGGCAACGAGAAGCTCGCCGACACCGCGGGCAAGCTCGGCGACGTCTCGCAGGGCTTCGTCGACGACCTGGAGCAGACCAAGAGCCGCATCGCCGAGCAGCTGCGCGCCACCGGCGCCGACGAGCAGACCGTGCAGCGGGTGCTCGCCCACCTCGACGAGCTCAACCAGCCCATCACCGACGCCAACGACAAGGTGCAGGCCCAGATCGGGCAGATCGACGAGCTCGCCGACGGATCGCGGCAGGTCGCCGACGGGAACCGGAAGCTGGCCGACTCCACGCCCGCGCTGACCGGTGCCATCGGGCAGCTCAACGACGGCGCGGGCACCCTCGTCGGCGGCGGCGGTGAACTCGACTCCGGCGCCCGGCAGCTGCACCAGGGCGAGCAGCAGGCCGTCACCGGCACCGAGGAGCGCACCGACGTCGCCGACCGGCTCGCCGACGGATCGCACCAGCTCGCCGACGGTTCCGGGCAGCTCGTCGACGGATCGCACACGCTGGCCGACGAGCTCGGCAAGGGCGCGCAGGACATCCCCGACCTGGACGACGCCACCAGGGAGGACACCGCGCGCACCATCGGCGACCCGGTGGCGGTGAACAACGACGCGCAGGTCAAGGCCGCCACCTACGGCGCGGGGCTCGCCCCGTTCTTCATGGGGCTCGCGCTGTGGATCGGCGGGTTCGTGCTGTTCCTGATCATGCGGCCGCTGTCCCAGCGCGCGCTGGCCTCCGGGGTGGCGCCGTGGAAGATCGCGGTCGGCGGGTGGCTGCCCGCCGGGATCGTGGGCATCGCGCAGGCCGTGCTGCTGTACCTGGTCGTGGTGTTCGGCGTCGGGGTGAGCCCGGCGCACCCGTGGCTGACGCTCGGGTTCCTGGTGCTGACCTCGTTCGCGTTCACCGCCGTGGTGCACGCGCTGAACGCGGCGTTCGGGCCGAAGGGCAAATTCATCGCGCTGATCGTGCTGGTGCTGCAGCTGGTCACCGCGGGCGGCACGTTCCCGTGGCAGACGATCCCGGCGCCGCTGCACCCGCTGCACCAGGTGCTGCCGCTGAGCTACGTGGTCACCGCGCTGCGGCACCTGCTCTACGGCGGGCCGGGCCTGGAGGCCGCGGGCACGTCCGCGCTGGTGCTGATCGCCTACCTGGTGGCGGGGCTGCTGCTGAGCACGATCGCCGCCTGGCGGCAGCGGGTGTGGACGCCCGGCCGGTTGAAGCCGGAGCTGTCGTTGTGACCCGAGGGTGAGCGGAGGGGGGGGGGGGGGGGGGGGCGAGACGCCGGGCCGCGGGAGGCGGGCGCGGTAGGCAGCCGCCGCCGGCTGCCCGCGAGAACTGGGTAGGGAG
>NZ_JAIUJZ010000287.1:0-6980 GCF_020176775.1 Saccharopolyspora sp. 6M | reverse complement strand
CCCCGCAGGTCCCCGGCGTCCCGCCCGGTGTCCCCGTCACCGTCGTGCCCAAGCAGCACCAGGAGAGCGCCGACCCCGAACCCACCACCGGCACCGGCGGCGAGCAGGACATCGACGAACTCGCCCGCCGCCTCATCGAACCCGTCGGACGGCTGCTGCGCACCGAGCTGCGCCACGGCCGCGAACGGTTCGGCCGCACCTACGACCGCAGGCGTTGAAGAGGAGCACACCGATGTCGTCGACGGACATCTTCGCCAGCAGCGTGTTCTTCCGGCTGGCCATCGCGGGCAACGACCTCGGCCGGTTCCACACCTGTTCCGGGCTCGGCGCGCAGGTCGAGGTGGAGCAGTTCGCCGAAGGCGGCAACAACTCGTTCTCCTGGCAGCTGCCCACCCGCATCACCTGGACCAACATCACGCTCACCCGCCCCGTCACCGGGGACACCACGAAGATCGCGAAGTGGCTGTCGGACACGATGCGCAAGGCCGAGCGCAAGAACGGCGAGATCGTGGCGCTGAAGCCGAACCTGACGCCGATCGCCCGCTGGCAGGTCATCGGCATCGTGCCCGTCAGCTGGCAGGGCCCGTCCTTCGACCCGTCGAACTCCCAGGCGGCGATCGAAACGCTGGAGATCGCCCACGAAGGCCTGCAACCGTCCTGAGAGGAGGAACCCGATGGCCGTCACCAGCGCCAAGAACCTCGCCCGCGCCGAAATCCTCATCATGGAACCGCCCGCCAAGGTCGGCGCGAAACCCGGGGCGACGCTCAAGCGCGTCAAGCTCCAGTTCAACCCGAACAAGCTCGCGCTGACCAAGAGCACCGAGTGGCGGCGCAAACCGGCCCGGATGGCCGCCGAATCGGCGCTGCCCGAGTTCGTCGGCAGCGGGCCCCGCTCGCTGCAGCTGGAGGTGTTCCTCGACGCCACCGAGAAGCACGACGACTCGGTGGAGAAGAAGGTCGAAGACCTCATGGTGGCCTGCGTGCCCACCCCGAAGAGCCTCGCCGCCAAGACCCCGGCCAGCCCGTGGGTCCGGTTCGAGTGGGGCACCGCCCGCACCACCTCGTTCGACGGGGTGCTCAACAGCTTCTCGGTGGACTACTCGCTGTTCGACGTCGACGGCAAACCGCTGCGCGCCACCTGCTCGCTGGGCATCGAGGAAGCCAGCGTCGACACCCCCGGGCAGAACCCCACCTCCGGCTCGGACTCCGCGCGCCGCACCCACCGAGTCATCGCCGGGGACAGCCTCCCGCAGATCGCCTGGAACGAGTACGGCGACGCGACGGCGTGGCGGTACGTGGCCGAAGCCAACGGGATCGACGACCCGATGGTCCTGGTGCCGGGCAGCGAACTGCTCGTCCCCGCCCTCGACGAGTCCGAACAGGACGGTGCGTGATGGGAAGTTCCGCAGAGCAGGACGGCAGGTCGTTCGCCGCCGATCCGATCATCAAGTGCCCCGGCAAGCTGCCCCCGCCCTGGCAGGAGCAGCTGGTGTCCTGCGTCGTCGACGAGAACGTCGGCCTGCCCGACGCGGCGACCCTCACCTTCCGGGACCCGAACCACGAACTGCTCACCGCCACCCCCATCACCATCGGCACCGCGCTGACCGTGTCCATGTCCACCGCGGGCGGCGGGACGCCGGAGAAGCTGTTCGCCGGCGAGGTCACCGCGCTGGAACTGGACTCCGACGGCACCGGCTCGTTCACCGTGGTGCGCGCGATGAACAAGGCGCACCGGCTGCTGCGCGGCCGGAAGGTGGTGGCGTACAAGAACATGAAGGCCGACGCCATCGTGAAGAAGGTCGCCACCGCAGCCGGGCTGACGGTCGGGGAGGTGCGGGCCAAACCGATCACCTACACCCAGCTGGCCCAGCCCAACATCTCCGACTGGGACTTCCTGCAGAACCTCGCCCAGGAGCACGGCGTCACGGTCCGCGTCGACGAGACCGGCAAGCTCGACTTCGCCCCGCTCGCCCCCGCCGCCTCGGCGCCCGCGCCCAGCACCTCAGCGGCGAAGAGCCCGTTCGTGCTGGAGTACGGGCGGAACCTGATGGCGCTGCGCGCCGTGCTCACCTCCACCGACCAGGTCGGCAAGGTCGAAGTCCGCGGCTGGGACGTGCAGGCGAAGAAACCCGTCGTCGCCGAGCAGACCGTCGCCCGGAGCGGGACCACCGTTCCCGGCATGACCCCGGCCGAGGCGATCAAGGACTTCGGGAAGAAGAGCAGCACCACCGTCACCGACACGGCCTACGGCACCCGAGCCGAAGCCGACGCGCTGGCGGAGTCGCTGTCGGCCGCCACCAGCGCCGGGCTCGGCGAGGTCGAAGCGGTCGTCGAGGGCGATCCGAAGCTGCGCGCGGGCGTGCCGGTCGCGCTCGGCAACGCGGGCGACAAGTTCTCCGGCAAGTACACCGCCACCGCGGTGCACCACGTCATCGAACCGGGCCTCGGCTACCGCACCACCGTGCAGGTCAGCACCAGCCCGGACCGGTCGCTGGCCGGGCTCACCACCGGCGCCAACGCGCCCGACCGGGGGCCGCGCATCCCGGGCGTGGTCAACGCGATCGTCACCGACGTCAGCGAACCCGCCGGCGGCGGCCGCGGCTGGGTGAAGCTCACCTTCCCGTGGCTCGACGCCAAGTACGTCTCCGACTGGGCGCGCAGCGTGCAGCTCGGCGGGCAGGGCGGCGGCGTCATCAGCCCGAGCGTGAACGACGAAGTCCTCGTCGCCTTCGAACAGGGCTGCCTGGACAAGCCGTACGTGCTCGGCGGGCTCTACAACGGCAAGGACAAGCCGTCCGAGCACGACATCCCGCTGATCGAACGCGGCAAGGTCGCCCGGCGCTCGCTGGTCTCCCGCGACGGGCACCGGCTCGAACTGATCGACAGCAAGAAGGGGCCGCCGGGCGTGCGGATCGCCAGCGGTGACGACCGGCTGGAGATCCGGCTCGACGAGAAGGCCAGGACCATCGAGATCGCGGTGAAGCGGCCCGGCGGCCGCGGCTCGCTCAGCTCGATCACGTTGGACGACGGGGGGATCACCCTCGACGCGGGCACGGGCGAGGTCAAGGTCAAGGGCCGCAACATCAACCTCGACGCCACCGCCGACGCCCGGATCAGCGCCCTGCAGAACGCCTCGCTGAAGGGCTCCCTGTCCGCCGACATCGACGGCGGCGGCACCGCCGCCCTGCACGCCATGCTCGTCCGGATCAACTGACCCACCCACAGCGGGAGGAGACCCCGATGCCACCAGCCGCCCGGATCGGCGACGCCACCAACCACGGGGGCGTGGTCGGTGCTCCGCCGGGACCCGCCGCCGCCAGGGTCGCGACCGTGCTCATCGGCGGGAAACCGGCCGCGGTCACCGGCAGCATCGTCGCCTGCCCCAAGGGACCGGACGCGCTGCTCGGGCCCGCGAACGTCCTGGTGCCCAGCCCGCCGCGCGGCGGCGTCGTGCTGATCAGCGGGTTGCCCGCCGCGAAGATGAACGACAAGAGCAGCTGCGGCTCCCAGGTCCAGATCGGCGCGTTCAACGTCCTGATCGGGGGCCCGATGTGAGCGAGCGGTTCATCGGCCGCGGCTGGGGGTTCCCGCTGCGCGTCACCCCCACCGGTGGCATCGGGCTCGTCGGGCGCGAGCAGGAGATCGAGGAGGCCATCCGGCTCGTCCTGGGCACCGCACCCGGCGAACGCCCCATGCGGCCCGAGTTCGGCTGCGGCGTGCACGACTACGTCTTCTCCCCCACCGACGGCGCGACCGCCGGGCGCATCGCCCACGAGGTGCGGTCCGCGCTGCAGCGCTGGGAACCGCGCATCGAGGTCGAGGACGTCGTCGTCGCCCTGGACCCCGACGAGGAAGGCGTGCTCTACATCGACGTGCACTACGTGCTGCGGTCCACCAACGACCGCCGCAACCTCGTGTTCCCCTTCTACACCATCCCCGACGGCGGCGGCTCCGAGGCGGGAGGAGCGGCCTGATGGCGATCCCCACGCCCAACCTCGACGACCGGCGCTTCCAGCAGCTCGTCGACGAGGCGAAGCGCTACGTGCAGCAGCGCGCCCCCGAGTGGACCGACCACAACGTCTCCGACCCGGGCGTCACGCTCATCGAGACCTTCGCGCACATGGTCGACCAGCTCGTCTACCGGCTCAACCGGGTGCCGGAGAAGAACTACCTCGCGTTCCTGGACCTGATGGGCGTGCGCCTGTTCCCGCCCACCGCCGCCCGCGGCGACGTGACCTTCTGGCTCTCCACCGCACAACCCGACACCGTGCTGCTGCCGCGCGGCACCGAGGTCGCCACCGCCCACTCCGAAGCCGACCGGGAAGTCGTGTTCGCCACCGAGCACGAGCTGCCGATCGTGCCCTGCGAGCTGCGCACCCTCGTCACGATCTCCGCCACCGGCACCATCGAGGACCGCACCGCCGACCTCGCCGCCGCCGAGGACGTGCCCTGCTTCCAGACCGAACCCGCCGTCGGCGACGCCATGCTGTTCGGGCTCAGCGGCGCCGTGCCGCGTTGCGTCATCGCCGTCGAGCTCGACAGCCGGGTCGAAGGCATCGGCGTCGACCCGCGCCAGCCGCCGCTGGTGTGGGAGGCGTGGGACGGCACCCGCTGGGCCGAGTGCGAGGCTTTCGAGGACACCACCGGCGGGCTCAACAAGCCCGGTGAGGTGCTGCTGCAGATCGGGCCCGGGCACACGCCCTCCACCGTCGCCGGGGTGCGCGCCGGGTGGTTGCGCTGCCGCGTCACCGCGCCCGTGCCGGACCAGCCGTTCTACTCCGAATCACCCACCGTCCGCGTCGCCGAGGTCTCCACCGTCGGCGGC
Organism: Saccharopolyspora sp. 6M; assembly: GCF_020176775.1. Taxonomy (NCBI): domain Bacteria; kingdom Bacillati; phylum Actinomycetota; class Actinomycetes; order Pseudonocardiales; family Pseudonocardiaceae; genus Saccharopolyspora; species Saccharopolyspora sp. 6M. Next base: position 2,155 of record NZ_JAIUJZ010000287.1, on the reverse strand, counting down.
ACCACCGGCGTCGAGCACGCCGAGGCGCACACCGACGTGCCCCTCGGCGAATCCGCCGGGGTCCCCGGGCAGCGGTTCACCGCGGACGTCGCGCCGGTGCTCACCGACGGCGACCCCGTCGTCGTCCAGGTCTCCACCGAGGACGGCTGGGAGGACTGGACCGTCGTCGACCACTTCGGCCGCTCCGGCCCCACCGACCGGCACGTCACCCTCGACCCCACCACCGGCGAGTTCGGCTTCCCGCCGGCCGTGCGGCTGCCCGACGGATCGCTGCGGCACTACGGCGCCGTCCCGGCGAAGGGCGCCCAGCTGCGCATCCCCCGCTACCGCACCGGAGGCGGCCGGGCCGGCAACGTCGCGCGCGGCGCCATCTCCGTGCTGCGCAGCTCCGAGCCCTACATCTCCGAGGTGGAGAACCGGGAAGCCGCCATCGGCGGCGTCGACGGCGAGACCATCGCCGAGGCGAAGATCCGCGCCCCGCACCAGCTGCAACTGCAGGAACGGGCCGTCACCGCCGCCGACCACGAGCAGATCGCCCGCCAAGCCGCACCCGCCGCCGCCCGCATCCGCTGCCTACCCGCCGCGGCCGAGCAGGACCCCGGCGCGGCGCGGCTGCTCGTCGTGCCCGGCGCCGTCGCCGACACCGGTGATCGCATCCGCTTCGAGCAGCTCATCCCGTCCGAGCAGCTGCTGGCGACCATCGCCTCGCGGCTCGACGAACGCAGGCTGCTGGGGGCGCGGATCGTGGTGGAACCGCCGTTCTACCAGGGCATCACCGTGGTGGCCCGGCTCCGCTCCACCGGCGCCGACACCGGCCGGATCGACCGCGACGCCCTCGACGCGCTGTACGCGCATCTGAACCCGTTGCGCGGCGGCGCCGACGGCACCGGCTGGCCGTTCGGCCGGCCCGTGCAGGTCGGCGAGGTCTTCGCCGTCCTGCAACGCGTCGACGGCGTCGGGCTCGTCGAAGAGGTGCGGTTGTTCCCCGCCGACCCGATCACCGGCAGGCGCGGCACCCCGGCCGACCGCATCGACCTGCCCGCGCACGCCCTCGTGTTCTCCCACCAGCACCAGGTCGTGGTCGTCCCGCACGACGGCGCGGAGCCCAGGTGACGCGGCGGGCGGGGATCCCCGGACTGCGCAGCCGCTACCCGATGGGGGAACAGCTGCCCGGGATGTACGCGGACGACCACCTCGCGCAGCAGTTCACCGCCGGCCTCGACGACGTGCTCGCCCCGATCCTGTCCACTTTGGACAACCTGGCGCACTACTTCGACCCGGCGCTGGCACCGGAGGACTTCGTGGCCTGGCTCGGCACCTGGGTCGCCACCGAGCTCGACCCGGACTGGCCGTTGGAGCTGCGCCGCGCCGTCGTCGCCCGCGCCGTCGAACTGCACCGCTGGAAGGGCACCGCGCGCGGGCTCGCCCACCGGCTCTGGCTGTGCCTCGGCGTGCACTCCCGCATCCTCGACGGGCCCGGCGCCACCTGGTCCACCCGGCCGGGCAACACCCTCGGCGGCGAACCGAACAGCACCGTCCGCGTGCAGGTGTGGCCCGGCCGCGCCGCCGTGGACCACGCCCAGGTCACCGCGCTCGTCGACTCCGTCAGCCCGATCCACCTCACCTGCACCGTCGAGGTCCTGCCCGGACCACCACCGCGCGAACAGGGGCAACGCTGATGCGACCGTGTCCGAACTGCGGCGCCCGCACCGCCGAGACCGACGACTTCTGCGGCAACTGCGGCACCTACCTCGGCTGGGAGCGGTCGCACCCGCCCGCGGGGAGCGGTTCCGGGTCGGCTGGCGGCTCAGAACCGGCAGGCGGTTCCGGATCGGCTAGCGGTTCCGGATCGGCGACACCGTCCGCACCGGCACCGCGGCCAGGTGCTCGCGGGCACGCGCCACCTCCCCCGCGAGCGGCACCCGGGCAACCGCCACCGACCGCACGACCCGGCGGCAGCGGACAAGCGCCACCACCCTCGCAGGCCACGCCCGCGCCACCACCGGCACGGCCCGGCGGTTACCCGCAGCACGCCCCCGGACAGGCGCCGCCCGCGCGGCCCGGACCGGGACAGCCGGGCGGATCCGCACCACCGCCGAGACCACCGGGACCGCCCGCCGGACACCCGGGGCCGCACCCCGGCCCTCCCCCGCAA
>NZ_JAIUJZ010000286.1:0-3020 GCF_020176775.1 Saccharopolyspora sp. 6M | reverse complement strand
GGCGTGGTGCTGTTGGGCGCGCCCCGCGCCCCCCCCCCCGCCCCCCCCCCCCCCCCCCCCCCCCCCCCCCCCCCCCCGGCGGTGGTCACCGGGCACCGGCCAACTCGCAGGCGGCCTGCGCCGACCGAACCTTCGGCGCCACCAGCGACCCGCGGGCCTTCCGGTAGGTGCTGCGGTCCGCAGTGGTCGGCTGCGCGGGTGCGGCGACCGCCAGCGCGCGGCGGGTGCACTGGACGCGTCTTCCGACGGAGTTCTCCTGGCCCGGCGACGAAAACCGGGCCCGGCGGGGGTGTGCCCCCCCCCGGGGGGGGGGGGGGGGGGGGGGGGGGGTTTTTTTTTGGGGGGGGGGGGGGGGGGGGGGGGGGGCGCCCCCCCCCCCCCCCGCCCGAGCGGAGGAGATGACGGGTGGACCTGCAACTGGTGCTGCCCGCGGAATCGCCGGAGCTGCCGTTCGCGGAGCTGGGCGATCTCGCGGTGGCGGCTGAGCGGCTCGGATACGGGGCGGTGTGGTTGCCGGACCACCTGCTGCCGCCGTCGCGCTACGCACCCGGCAGCTACGGCGGGATCTACGATCCGCTGGTCGCCCTGGCCGCCATCGCGGTGCGCACCCGGACGATCCGGTTGGGCACCTCGGTGCTGGTGCTGCCGATGCGCAGCCCGTTCGTCGTCGCCAAGCAGGCGGCCACGCTGGAGCGGATCTCCGGCGGCCGCTTCACCCTCGGCGTCGGCATCGGCTGGGACCGGGCGGAATTCGCCGCGGTGGGGGCCGGCTTCGCCGACCGCGGGGCGCGCGCCGACGAGGCCATCGACCTGATCCGGCACCTGCTCGGCGGTTCCGGACCGTTCCACGGCACGCACTTCCACTACGACACCGGGGTCTTCGAACCGAAGCCCGGCACACCGGTGCCGATCGTGGTGGGTGGTTCGGGGGAGCGGGCGCTGCGCCGCGCGGCCCGGTCGGGCGACGGGTGGCAGCCCATCGCTCCGGAACCCGCCACGTTCGCCGCGCGTGTCGATTGGTTGCGGGCGAACGCGGTGCGGCCGGTCCGGGTCTCGGTGCGGACGTCGTGGCTCGGCGGCGGCGCGGAGCTGGCGGCCGCGGTGGACGACGTGCACGCCTATGCCGCGGCCGGGGCCGATTCGGTCGCGGTGTGGCTGGGCTCCGACGACGGGGTGCGCGAGCGGATGGCGCGGTTCATCGCCGCCGCCGGCTGATCGCCGGAGCGATCAGCTCTCGGCCTCCGGCCGCTTCACCCCGCCCGCCAGGTCCTTCACCAGCGCGGTGACCGCGTCCAGCCCTTCCCAGTCGAGCAGCGGCGCGTAGGTGCAGATCTCCCGGATGCGGCTGTTGCGCATGGCCAGGACCAGTTCGTACTGCGCCACGATCTCCCGGGTCGCCTCGTTGTCGGTGAAGAAGGCGACGGGCACCCGGAAGAACTCGGCGAGCGCCTGGAGGTGGTGCAGGGTCGGGTTGTCCCGCTGGCCGCGGCAGAGCTGGTGCAGGTAGCCGTGCGAGATGGATTTCCCGGTGCCGGCGCTGATCTCCGCGGCGAGGCGTTCGAAGGTCGGCCACTGGGCCTGCTGCCCGGGGGCGGCGTTCTGCTGGGCGTACACGTCGATCAGGTACACCAGCTTGTCGGCGAGCGTCCGCGGCGGCTGCTCCGCCGAGCCGGGTTCCGGGTTCATCGCACCTCCACGGCGGGACCGCCGACCGTCACGCTCCGTCGTGGCCGACCGGTCCGATCCGGTTCGCCCGCGTTCCGGTCCGCCGCGAGTGCGTCCGGCGGGGTACAGGGGTCCGCACACCCGTTTTCGGCGGTGTGCGACCGACTTGCGCGGAAGAGTACCACGTGCCGGGTTCCGCTCCGGTGATCCTCTTCGCGATCCGGTCCGGGGCGTTTCGGGCACACCGGGCCGACTCCGATGCGTGATCGCACGGGGCCGTTGCGTGCTCGCTCAGGCGTCCCACGGAGTGCCGTACTTCGCGGTGAGCTCGTGGATCTCGGCGGGTTCGAGCAGGCGCGGGCGGTGCCGGCCGAGGCCGAGCAGCAGGGCTGCGACCTCCTCGATCTCCACCGCCGCGTCCACCGCCGCCGCCAGCGAGGTGCCCGCGGTGATCGGGCCGTGGTTCTGCAGCAGCGCGGCGCGGAACTCGAAGTCCAGCGCCGCGAGCGCACCGGCCTGCGCCGGATCGCCCGGTGCGGCGTACGGGACGAGCGGGGCCTGGCCGACGCGCATCACGAAGTACGGGGTCAGCGGCGGGATCGCGCTGCGCTCGGACCACGGCTGCAGGCAGGACACCGCGGAAGCGTGCCGGGAGTGCAGGTGCACCACCGCGGTGGTGGCCGGGTCGCGGCGGTAGAAGGCGCCGTGCAGCGGGAACTCCTTCGACGGCCGCGGCCCGCCGAGGTGCTCGCCGTCGAGGGACAGCTCGGCGAGCGCCGCCGGGTCGAGGTCTCCGAGGTCCGCGCCCGTCGGCGTGATCAGCATCCGGTCGCCCTCGCGGACGCTGAGGTTGCCGGAGGAGCCGGGGCTCAGGCCGAGCGCGGCGAGCTTCGCGCCCGCGGCGGCCAGTTCTGCTCGGGCGTCGCTCATGACAGCACGTCCCATGCGGTGGTGAAGATGTCGACCCCTCCGAAGTTCCCCGATTTCAGCGCCACGTCCACCGGCCTGGGCTCTCCGTCCACATCGGACTCGGTGCGGCACCAGGGCACGCCGGGCGCGATCTGCGCGCCGACGTGCAGGGTGGTGGCGCCGAGCGCGAGGACCACCGCGCCGGAGGTCTCGCCGCCCGCGACGAGCAGCCGCCGCGCGCCGTGCGCGACCAGGTCGGCGGCGCAGCGCGCCAGCGCCCGCTCCAGCAGCGCCCCGGCGGGCTCGGCGTCGTCGTCTCGCGCCGGTTCGATCTCGTCGCCGACGCCGACCGCGTAGAGCAGCGGCGGCAGCGCCGGGTCCGCCGCCCAGTGCGCGCGGACGAACTCGCCGAGCTCGGCGACGGCACCGTCGAAGTCCGCGCGCAC
>NZ_JAIUJZ010000285.1:0-4034 GCF_020176775.1 Saccharopolyspora sp. 6M | reverse complement strand
CCGGGCCGCCGCGCCCTCCCGCTTAGCCCGGGGGGGCCCGGGGGGGGCCCCCCCCCCCGGGCGCGGGCACTAACGCGCCGCGCGGGGCGCCGCCACCGTCTATGCCCGCGCGCAGCGCCGCGAGATCCAGCTTCCGGTGTGGCAGCAGGGTTTTCGCGTGCGTGACCTGGGACCGGGTCGCGGCCGATGCGCTGCCCGCCAGCACCACCGCCGGGCCCGGACCGGCCGATCCCGCGCGGGCCCGCCCCGGGTGCGGACCGGTGAGCCCGAGTGCGAGCCCCGCGCCACCGGTGAGCACCGGCGCGTCCGCGGTGGCCGCCGCGATCACCGCGAGGTCCTCGTCCGTGGCGGCATCGACCACCACCAGCGCGTCGCCGTGCTCGGCCAGGCTCGCGCGCACCGCCTCGGCCCCGGCGCGCACCACGTCGTGCCCGGCCAGCCGCACCGGCCGGCGGGTCTGCGGGGACAGCAGCCGCAGCAGGTTCGAGTCCCGCATCGGGGTCAGCGGGTGGTCGCGCATCGGGCTCTCCGCCAGCGGCTGGTCGCCGACGAACAGGTGTCCGCGGTGCACGGTGCGGCCGGTCGCGGGGAACGACGGCACCACCACCGCGCCCGGCACGTCGAGCTCGTCGAGCACCGCGTCCACCACCGGCCCGATGTTGCCCTCGGGCGTGGAATCGAACGTGGAGCAGTACTTGAGGTAGATCCGCTCGCAGCCGGCGGCGCGCAGCGAGCGCACCGCGGCGAGCGAGTCCCGCACGGCCTCCTCGACCGGCGCGGTGCGGGACTTCAGCGCCACCACCACCGCGTCCAGTTCGTCGAGCGGTTCGGCGGGCGCCGCGGTGCCGATCACCACGGCGGTGCGGAAGCCGCGGGAGACGAGCATCGTCGCGAGGTCGGTCGCCCCGGTGAAGTCGTCGGCGATCGCGCCGAGCAGCGGCATGCGTCCTCCCTGGCGGGCGGGTCCACGGCGCGCGCGGACGGGGTCTGAGGACGGCCGGGGGATCGCCCGGATCGGGAGTCGCGGGCGAACCGCACCGCGGCCGTGAAAATATGTTAGCACGCTTGACTCTGATGTGAATCAGTGAATATCTTCTGTGAACCAGTGTGATCCCGGTTCCACCCGATCGGCCGTGGGGGCGCGCGGCTCCCCGAGCTATCGCGGCGCCAGGACTCAACGAGGAGACCCATGAACGAGCAGCCACGCCCACCGGGCACCGGCGAACGGCCCGTCGGGTACGCGCTCTCCGGAGCGGCGGGCGGCTTCGCCCGCACCCTGCTGGCGCAGACCAGGCTGATCCCCGCGCTCGAACCCGCCGTGCTCTGCGACGTCGACGTCCCCCGGCTGCGCGCGCTGTGCCTCGAACTCGGGTATCCCGAAGCGCGCCTGCGCACCTGCGCCGACGCCGCGGAGACCGCCGCCGCCACCGCGGACGGGAACATCGCGCTCGTCGCCGACCACGAACTCATCGGCGCGGGAGCCTGGGACGTGCTCGTCGAAGCCACCGGCAGCCCCGCCCACGGCTACGCGATGGCGCGCACCGCGCTCGAACTCGGCAGGCACGTCGCCATGGTCAGCAAGGAGGTCGACTCCGTCGCCGGGCTGCACCTGGCCCGGATCGCCGCCGCCAACGACGTCGCCTACCTGCCCGCCGAGGGCGACCAGCCCGGCAACCTGCTCAAGCTGCTGGACCGGGCGCGGCTGCTCGGCATGGACGTCGTCGCCATCGGCAAGTCCACCGAGTACGACCTCGTCCACGACCCCGAACGCGGGACCGTCACCCAGCTCGACCGCACCGTCGACGCGCCCGAGCTCGGCGAGCTGCTCACCCTCGGCGACGACGTGCGCGCCACCCTCGCCGCCCGCGCCGAGGCCGTCGCCGCGCTGCCCACCGGCGCCACCGCCGACTACTGCGAGATGGCGGTCGTCGCCAACGGCACCGGATTCCGGCCCGACGTGGAACTGCTGCACTACCCGGTCGCGCGGGTCGCCGAACTCGCCGACGTCTACGCGCTGCGCGAGGACGGCGGCGTGCTGCGCGAACCCGGCGCCGTGGACGTGTTCAGCGCGCTGCGGCTGCCCGGCGAGGCTTCGTTCGCCGGCGGCGAGTTCGTCGTGCTGCGCACCAACGACGCCGAGACCTGGCGGATCCTCGCCGAGAAGGGCCACGTCGTCAGCCGCGACGGCCGCTACGCCGTCCTCTACCTGCCCTTCCACCTCATGGGCGTGGAAACCCCGGCGACGCTGCTCGACCTCGTCGCCCGCGGCCGCGACGCGCTCACCCGCGAACCCCGCAGGCACGCCGTGCTCGCCGGGCGCGCGAAGCAGGACCTCGCCGCGGGCACCGTCCTCGACATGGGCGGGCACCACCACGACGTCACCGGCGTGCAGGCCGTGCTGCTGCGCGGCGACGAGGCCCCCGCCGACGTCGCGCCGCTGTACCTCGCCGCGCACGCGACGCTGCGCCGCGACGTCGCCGCGGGCGAGCTGATCGCCCTGTCCGACCTGGCGAACCCGGACCCCGCCCTCGTCGAGGCCTGGCAGCAGGGCGAGGAGACCAGATGAGCACCGAACTGACCCCGCTGCTGCTCGCGGCGGGCGCGATCGTGGTGCTGATCCTGCTCATCACCAAGATGAAGCTGCACCCGTTCCTCGCGCTGATGATCGCCGCGCTCGGCCTCGGCTTCGCCAACGGCATCGCACCCGGTGAGACCGCCGAGCACTTCCAGACCGGCTTCGGTGACGCGCTCAGCGACACCGGGCCCGTCATCGGCCTCGGCACCATCCTCGGCGGCATCCTGCTCGGCTCCGGCGGCGCCGACCGCATCGCCACCGCGTTCATCGGCGCCCGGCCCGTCAAGTGGATTCCCGCCGCCATCGCCACCGCGGCGCTGCTCATCGGCATGCCGCACCTGTTCGACGTCAGCTTCGTGATGCTGGTGCCGCTGGTGTACGCCGTCGCCAAGCGCACCGGCTCGCACCTGCTGTTCGTGGGCCTGCCGATGGCCGCCGGGCTCTACGTCTCGCACGGGCTGCTGCCCCCGCACCCGGCGCCGACGCTGGCGGTCGCCGCCTACGACGCGAACACCGGGCTCACCATCTTCTACGGGCTGCTCATCGCGATCCCGGTGATGGTGCTGTGCGGGCCGGTGCTCACGCCGCTGCTGTCCCGCTGGTTCGGGCCCGCGCCGGACCTGGACAAGTCCCCGGTGCCCGACCCCGGGCCCGCCGAGGACGAGCTCCGCCGGCCGGTGTCCCTGGTGCTCGCGCTGATCACCGTGCTGCTGCCCGCCGGGCTGATGCTCATCGGCACCCTCGGCACCACCGTGGCCGCGCCGGGCGGCTGGGCGCACGTCGTGTTCGAAGCCTGCGACACCCCGGTGCTGTCGCTGCTCGTCGCCGTCGTGTTCGCGTTCTTCGCGCTCGGCGTGCGATCCGGGTTCGGGCTGGCGAAGCTGCAGAAGATGGCGGCCAAGGGGCTCGGGCCGGTCGGCGCGATCATCCTCATCCTCGGTGCCGGCGGCGGGCTCAAGGAGATGCTCTCCGCCACCGAGGTCGACCAGCTGATCACCCAGTACGCCGTGGACTGGGCGGTGCCACCGCTGCTGCTGGCGTGGCTCACCGCCGCGCTGCTGCGGGTCTGCCTCGGCTCCGCGACCGTCGCGACCGCGGCGGCCACCGGGATCGTCGCGCCGCTCGTCGCCGCCTACCCGGGGCTGTCGCCGGAGCTGCTGGTGCTCGCCACCGCGTCCGGCGCGGTGATGCTCTCGCACGTCAACGACTCCGGGTTCTGGTTGTTCAAGGAGTACTTCCAGCTCAGCGTCGCCCAGACCTTCCGGACCTGGACGCTGATGCTGTCCGTGCAGTCGGTGCTGAGCCTCGGCGGCGTCCTGCTGCTGAGCGCGCTGGTCACCTGATCGAGCCCCCCGCCCCCCCCGCGCGCCCCGGGGGGGGGGGCCCCCCCCTTCTCATGCCACTCGCGGAATGATCTTTTCAACGCGGGCCGGGCGGACGGGGAGATCCAGTGCACGGA
>NZ_JAIUJZ010000284.1:0-7281 GCF_020176775.1 Saccharopolyspora sp. 6M | reverse complement strand
GTTCTGCGGTCTGGGGGGGGCCCGGGGGGGCCCCCGGGGGGCAGTGGCCCCCCCCACCCGCAGCGGGCGGGGCCGGGGGTGCGAACCGGGGGGGGGCCGCGGGGGCGCCGCGGGCCCCCCCCCCCCCCCGCGCCCGGGGGCCCCCCGGGGGGGCGCCCCCCCCCCCCGCGGGGGGGGGCCCCCCGGGGGGGGCCCGCCACCGTTGTCGTCCGGTTCCGGGTCAGGCCTGTTCGAGCCCCGACAGCTGCTCGATCACGTGCGTCACCAGCGGCGACAACGTCGCCATCCCGTCCCGCACCGCGGCCCGGGATCCGGCCAGGTTGACCACCAGCGTGCTGCCGGACACCCCGGCCAGCCCGCGGGACACCCCGGCGTCGACCGCTCCCGCGGCCAGCCCCGACGCCCGCAGGGCCTCGGCGATGCCGGGCACCGGCATGTCCAGCACCCCGGAGGTGGCGTCCGGCGTGACGTCCCGGGGCGAGACCCCGGTGCCGCCGACCGTGATCACCACGTCCACGCCGCCGATCACCGCGGTGTTCAGCGCGTTGCGGATGTCCACCGTCTCCCCGGCCACCGCGACGGTCCCGTCCACGATGAATCCGGCTTCCTCCAGCAGTTCGGTCACCAACGGACCGATGCTGTCCTCCTGCTCGCCCTGCGCGGCCCGGTCGTCGACCACGACCACCAGGGCGCGTCCCAGCCGCTGCGCGCTGCGTTCCATGCCGTTCACCGTAGTGGCAAGGAGTTCCGGGGGGAGATCCAGTGACTCGCCGGGCTCGACGAGCCGGGCGCGCTGCTGCTGGTTCCGGTGCGGGATGACGTGGCCGTTGCGTTCGGACATCTGTCGCGTTCTCCTTGTCACCGCGGCCCGGGCCGGGCCGTGCGGGGCTGGCCGCGGACGCGGCCGGGTGTCGTGCGGACCTACTGACCGGCGAGCACGACGTCCACCGTGCGCTCGCCGCCGTCCGCGCCGGTCAGGGTCACCTGGACCTTCTGGCCCGGCTGGTGGGAGCGGACCGTGGCGACGAGGGCGTCCGCGTCCTCGATGAAGCGCCCGTCGAACTTGGTGATCCGCTCGTCGTTCCGGATGCCCGCCTGCTGCGCGGGCCCGTTCGGCACCACCTGGCGCACCACGGCGCCGCCCCCTTGCGCGCTCTGGATGCTCACGCCGAGCGTGGTCTGGGTCGCCGCGCCGGTGTCCTTGAGCTCCTTCGCGGTGCGCTGCGCCTGGTCGATCGGGATGGCGAAGCCGAGGCCGACCGAACCGCCCTGCTCCTGCTCCCCGGACCCGGGGCTGTAGATGGCGGAGTTGATGCCGACGACGCGACCGTCCATGTCGACCAGCGGGCCACCGGAGTTGCCGGGGTTGATCGCGGCGTCGGTCTGCAGCGCGTTGAGCACGCTGTCCTGGGCGCCGCTCTGCCCGCCCGCGCGCACCGGGCGGTCCTTGGCGCTGATGATGCCGCTGGTGACGGTGCCGGAAAGCCCGAACGGCGAGCCGATCGCCACCACCGGGGCACCGACCGGCAGGTCGTCGGAGCGGCCGAGCTCGGCCGGGGTGAGACCGGTGATGTCGGCCTTCACCACGGCGAGGTCGGACTTCGGGTCGGCGCCGACGATCCGGACCGACGCGGTCCGGTTGTCGTTGAACATCGCCGTGAGCCTGCCCTGCCCGGCACCTTCGGCGACGTGGGCGTTGGTGAGGATGTAGCCGTCCTGGCTGAGCACGATCCCGGAGCCCTCGCCGGAGCCCTGCGCGCTCTGCATCTGCAGCTGCACCACGCTGGGCAGCACCTTCTCGGCGACGCCCTGCACCGAGCCCTTCGGCGCGACGCTGGCGCTGCGCGCGGGCTGCTGCTGGTCGAGGCTCGTGCCCTGGGATTCCGCGCCGGACGAGCCGAGGCGGTAGCCGACGAAACCGCCGACGCCGCCACCGACCAGGCCGATCGCGAGCGCACCGACGAGCGCGGTGGCGACGAGCCCGTTGCGCTTGGCAGGCCGGTGCTGCTGCACGGGGACCGCGCCCATCGGCTGCTGGTACCAGCCCTGCTGCTGGTGCGGCGCGCCCATCTGCGGGTACTGGCCGCCGGGAGCGCCGCCCATGCCGGGCTGCTGCTCGTAGGCGCCGTACGGCTGGGGCTGCTGCCGGGTGGCCGCGGGACCGCCGGGCGGTTCCTGCCTGCCGGGGTCGGCGTCGGGCGCGAGGTGCGGCTGCTGCTGGGTGCCGGACTGCTGCTCGAAGGCCCCGGCAGGCGGCGTGTCGCCGGTCGCCTGCGGAATGTGGGCGGTTCCGCTGCTGTCTGCCTGCTGTCGCGGGTCTTCGGACGGTTCGCCCGAGCCGCGCTGGGGCTGGTCGCTCATGTTCCCCACTTTGGGGCATTCAGCTGAGAACCGCCTGAGACCCGCCTGTGGAGTGCCGGACGAATCCGCGCCAGTGCCGAACGTCACACCCTCGATCGAGAGCGCGACGCCCGGACATCGATCACCCGGCGTAGCGGGCGGCGGCCGATCAGAGCGCCTGGAGCCGGTCGGCGATCTGCTCCGGCGTCACGTCGTTCACCCACACCGCCATGCCCGACTCGGACCCGGCGAGGTACTTCAGCTTGTCCGCGGAACGCAGCACCGAGAACAGCTCCAGGTGCAGCCAGGACAGGTCCCGCCCGGTGCGCACCGGCGCCTGGTGCCACGCGGCGATGTAGGGCAGCGGCCGGTCGTAGAGCCCGTCGAGCCGGCGCAGCACCTCCAGGTAGGTGGTGGCGAAGTCGTTGCGCTCCTCGTCGGTGAGCGCGACGAGGTCGGGCACCTGGCGGTGCGGCACCACGTGCACCTCGACCGGCCAGCGGGCGGCGGCGGGCACGTACGCGGTCCAGTGCTCGGAGTCGACGACGACGCGGCGCCCGGAGGCGCGTTCGGCGGCGAGCACGTCGCCGAGGACGGGCCTGCCGTGCTCGGCGAGGTAGTCCTCGGCGGTGCGCAGCATCCGCTCGGTCTTGGGCGTGACGAACGGGTACCCGTAGATCTGGCCGTGCGGGTGGTGCAGCGTCACCCCGATCTCCTCGCCCCGGTTCTCGAAGCAGAAGACCTGCTCGACGCCGGGGGTGGCGGAGAGTTCGGCGGTGCGGTCGGCCCAGGCCTCGACGACGGTGCGGACCTGCGCGGGGCTGAGCTGCCCGAAGGAGGTGCCGTGGTCGGAGGTGAAGCACACGACTTCGCAGCGACCGCGCGCCGGCCCGGTCGGCACCATCGGAAGTCCGTCCACAGTGGACGGATCGGGGTCGGCGGCGGCGAAGGACGGGAACTGGTTCTCGAAGACTGCGACTTCGTAGTCGGCCTCGGGGATCTCGGTGAGGCGTCCGGGCGTGCTCGGGCACAGCGGGCACTGGTCGGCCGGCGGCTTGTAGGTGCGGGTCTGGCGGTGGGCGGCCATCGCGACCCATTCCCCGGTGAGCGGGTCGCGCCGCATCTCGGAGACGGGGGGCCGCGGCGGCAGGTCGCGGGTGTCCGCGGCCGCGCGCTCCCGCGCCGGATCGGTGTCGAAGTAGTAGATCTGCCTGCCGTCGGCCAGTTCCCGGACGGTGCGCTTCACCGCGCGGCCTCCTGATCGCTGCCGGCCTGGTCGGGGCCGGACTTGTCGGGTGCGGAATCGGCGGTGAGCACCGCTTCGGCGATCACCAGTTCGTGGACTTGCTCGGCGAGCAGCTGCCGGGCGTCGTCGGGCAGCCCGTCGTCGGTGATCAGCACGTCGACCTCGGCGAAGTCGACGATGGTGGAGATGCCGACGGTGGACCACTTGGCGTGGTCGGCGACGACGACGAGCCTGCTGGCGGCTTCGGCGAGCGCCCGGTTGGTCTCGCTCTCGTTGAGGTTGGGGGTGGTGAACCCGGCGCGGGGCGCCATGCCGTGCACGCCGAGGAACACGAGGTCCAGGTGCAGGGACCGCAGCGACTGCACCGCGACGGGTCCGACGAGCGCGTCGGAGGGGGTGCGGACGCCGCCGGTGAGCACGACGGTCCGGTCGGTGCGCCCGCGCTGCTGCAGCACGTCGGCGACGCGGACCGAGTTGGTGACGACGGTGAGGTCGGGGATGTCGTCGAGGTGCCGGGCCATGGTCCAGGTGGTGGTGCCCGCGGACAGGCCGATGGCGGTGCCGGGCCGGACGAGCGCGGCGGCCTCGCGCGCGATGGCCTCCTTCTCCGCGAGCTGGCGGACCGACTTGGCTTCGAAGCCGGGTTCGTCGGTGCTGCGGCCGAGGGTGGAGGTGGCGCCGCCGTAGACCTTCTCGACGAGGCCCTGGCGGGCGAGCGCGTCGAGGTCGCGGCGGATGGTCATGTCGGAGACGCCGAGGCGCAGCACGAGCTCGCTGACCTGCACGGCGCCGGTGCGCCGCACCTCGTCGAGGATCACTTCCTGGCGTTGGCGTGCGAGCACTCCACCCGTCCCATCCAGCCGACCCGGAGCGCTGATCCCCGGGCGGGCGCTGCGTCGGTGCGCGTCCTGTTCATGAGGATGCTGCTGAACTTGACGCGTCAAGTCAACATGAACCAACACTACCCGTGATGACGCGGCCGAAAAATCCGGGTATCGATCGAAAGCACGCACCAAAGATGTTCGATGCTGTTGGATTTTCGGACGGATTGCGCCGGATGGGCGCTTCCGGTCGGTACGAGGATCACACGGCGGCACCAGCGGCCGCGGAACGGGGGACGGCGCGTCCGCCCGATCCGCCCAGCGCCGCCGCCGGTCCACCCAGCGCCGCCGCCGATCGGCTCAACCGCCGCACGCAGTCAGCCGACGTGCCCCGGCAGGACCATCCGCAGCAGCGCGCCGCCCTCGGGCGCCGCACCGGCCCACACGCTGCCGCCGTGCCGCTCCGCGACCTGCTTCACGATGGACAGCCCGAGCCCGGAACCGGGCAGCGTGCGCGCCAGCGACGACCGGTAGAACCGCTCGAACACGTGCGGCCGGTCCGCCTCGGCGATGCCGGGCCCGCCGTCGGAGACCTCCAGCACGACCGAACCGGCGCCGTCCGGGTAGAGCTGCACCCGCACCGTGTCGCCGTCCCGGCTCCACTTGGCGGCGTTGTCCAGCAAGTTCAGCACCGCCCGCTCCAGCGCGGTGGCGTCGCCCATCATCGACCAGGGCTGCAACCGCACGTCGAACTCGACGGGGCCCGCGCGCCTGCGCGCCCGGTTCAGCGCGCGCTCCACGACGTCGACGAGCTCGACGGGTTCGTGCACGGCCTGCGGGGCGTCCTCCCTGGCCAGTTCCACCAGGTCCCCGACGAGCGCGGAGAGCTCGGTGATCTGCCCGCGCACGTCCTCGAACATCTCCTCGCGGTCCTGGTCGGACAGTGCGGGCGCCCCCGGCTGCGCGGCGGCCATCAGCAGTTCCAGGTTGGTGCGCAACGAGGTCAGCGGGGTGCGCAGCTCGTGACCGGCGTCGGCGACCAGCCGCCGCTGCCGCTCCTGCGATTCGGCGAGCGCCCCCAACATGTCGTTGAACGAGGTGGTGAGCCGGGCCAGCTCGTCGTCCCCGGACACCGGGATGGGCCGCAGATCACCGGTGAGCGCGACGCGTTCGGTGGCCGCGTTGAGCCGCTGCACCGGCCGCAGCCCGGCGCTGGCCACCGCGGTGCCCGCGGCGGCGGCGAGCAGGATGCCCGCCCCGCCGATCACGACGAGCACCAGGCTCAGCTGCGCGAGCGTCGCCTTCGTGGGGCCGAGGGACTGCGCCATGACCAGCGCGCCGTTGTCGGCGGGCACCGCCACGATGCGGCTGTTGGTGGCCTCGTCGGTGCGGATGGAGCGGGGCAGCTTCCCCTGCGCCACGGCGAGTTCCAGCGGCCCGGACGGCGGCCGCTGGCTCGGCGCGAGCTCCGCCCCGTTCGGGTAGAGCACGCTGATCTCCAGGTTCGCCGCCGTGTAGAACGCGACCGGAACGCCTTGCAGCCCGGCGGGTTCGTCGATCAGCGGCCCGGACTCGGCTTCGACGGCGCGCCGCAGCAGGCTGTCGTCGAGCTGCTCGTAGAGGCTGTCGCGCACGGTGAAGAACGCGCCGAGGGACACCAGGGCCACGGCTCCCGCCACGGACAGCGCGGCCAGCAAGGTCACCCGGTTGCGCAACGAGATCCGCTGCAACCGGCCGCGGTCGCCGGTGCCGCCGGTCTCGGCGTCGGGAGCGGGCGGGGCGGGCGCCGTCACGGCGGGGTCTCGCGGAGCACGTAGCCGACGCCGCGCACGGTGTGGATCAAGCGGGGTTCACCTTCGGTCTCGGTCTTGCGGCGCAAGTATCCGATGTAGACCTCCAGCGCGTTGCCGGAGGTCGGGAAGTCGTAGCCCCACACGTCCTCCAGCAGCCTGCTGCGGGTGAGGACCTGCTTGGGGTGCGCCATGAGCAGTTCGAGCAGCGCGAACTCGGTACGGGTGAGGCTGATCGGCCGGTCGCCGCGGCGCACCTCGCGGGTTCCGGGGTCGAGCTGGAGGTCGGCGAAGCTCAGCGCGGGCGGCAGCTCGTCGCCGTCGTCGGCGGACGGGGAGGCGCGGCGCAGCAGCGCGCGCAGCCGGGCGAGCAGCTCCTCCAACGCGAACGGCTTCGGCAGGTAGTCGTCGGCGCCCGCGTCGAGCCCGGCGACCCGGTCGGACACGGCGTCGCGGGCGGTGAGCACCAGGATCGGCAGGTCATCGCCGGTGCTGCGCAACCTGCGCGCCACCTCCAGGCCGTCCAGGCGGGGCATCATGACGTCCAGCACCATCGCGTCGGGCCGCTGGTCCGCCAGCTGGTCCAGGGCCTGTTGACCGTCCGCGGCGAGCTCCACCTGGTAGCCGTTGAACTGCAACGAGCGGCGCAGGGACTCGCGCACGGCCCGGTCGTCGTCGACGACGAGGATGCGCATGCGGACAGTGTTGCGCGTAGTTCTGAGATGAACCTGAGAACCCGCAGCGGCGCGGCGCGCCGCCCACCTCGATGTGACGCAGACCGCGCCCACCGGGCACGACACCGGGCCGCACCGGCGGATCAGCGGGTTCCCGGCGGCTTCCCCGCGGGACGGCGCCCTCCACCGGGAGCGGGTAGCCACCGGGGAGAACGGTCCCGCGGCGAGGAAGCCGCCGCGCCCTACGCGCGGGGACCCGCGATCACTTCTGCTGGAAGTACGGGATCAGGTTGCGGGGGACCAACTTCTTCTCGCCGTCGATGACGACCGGCACCAGTTCGGGCGCGGTCGCCTTCCACTGCGAGCGGCGGTGCCGGGTGTTGCTGCGGGACATCTTCCGCTTGGGAACG
>NZ_JAIUJZ010000283.1:0-1767 GCF_020176775.1 Saccharopolyspora sp. 6M | reverse complement strand
CCTCCCGCCCGCCCCACATCACGAAGGTGCGGGCACCGAACTCGGCGGGCAGGTCGAGGTTGCGCAGCACCTTGCGCCCGGCGACGCGGCGCACCGCGCGGTCGTTGGAGGTGAACCCGCCGTCCTTGAACACGGGGTGCGAGAACAGGTTGGTGGTGACCATCGGGACGGTGATCCCGGTGTCGGCGAGGGCCTGCTTCAACCGGTCGATCTCGGTGCGCCGGGCCGCGTCGGTGGCGTCGAACGGGAACAGGTCGTCGTCGTGGAAGGTGAGGCCCGCGGCGCCGAGCTCGGCGAGCTTCTCCACCGCGTACCGGGTGTCCATTGTGGACCTAGTCGGGCCGCCGAACGGGTCGATGCCCCGGTAGCCGATGGTCCACAGCCCGAAGGAGAACCGGTCGGCGGGGGTGGGGGTGCGGCTCATCGGAAGTCCCTCCCACGAATTTGTTCTTGTGCAGAACATACTAGGGTTCCGAGTGATCAGCGGGCAAGATCCGGCGGACGGGGGAGCGGATGCGCGGCAGCAACTCGGACCGCGTCCGGCGCGACAACCTCGCCGCCGTGCTCGACCTGGTGCACCGCACCGGATCGCTGTCCCGGGCCGGCATCACCCGGGCCACCGGGTTGAGCCGTTCCACGGTCGCCGCACTGATCGCCGAGCTCACCGGCATGGGCCTGGTCGCCGAATCCGGTCCGCAGGACACCGCCCGCGTCGGCAGGCCCTCCCCGGTGGTGCACCCCGACCCGGACTGCGTGGCGATCGCGGTCAACCCGGAACTGGACGCGATCACCCTCGGCGTCGTCGGCCTCGGCGGGGAGGTCCGCTCCCGCCGCCGGATCGAGATCGCGCGGCCCGGCGCGACGCGGACCGTCGAGGTCGTGGCCGCCGAACTCGGCTCCGCCGAACTGGACGGGAAGCGCATCGCCGGCATCGGCGTCGCCGTGCCCGGCCTCGTCCGCGACGGCGACGGCGTGGTGCGGTGGGCGCCGCACCTGGGCTGGCGCGAAGAACCGATCGCCGCCGAGCTCACCCGCGCCACCGGGCACCCCGCGTTCGCCGGGAACGACGCGACCCTCGGCGCGCTCGCCGAGCACCTGTTCGGCGCCGGAGTCGGCGTCCCCGACCTCGTCTACCTCAACGGCGGGGCCAGCGGCATCGGCGGCGGCATCATCGCCGGGGGGAGCCCGCTCGGCGGGACCGGCGGCTACGCGGGCGAATTCGGGCGCAACCGGCCCGCGATCCGCGACCCGGCCGACCGCGCGGTGCCGGACGGGACGCTGGAGGACGAGGTGAACCGGGCGCGGCTGCTGGAGCTGCTCGGGCTCGGCTCCGCCGACCAGCTCGCGCTGTCCGGGGCGCTGGCCGACTCCGCCGATCCGCGGGTGCGCGCCGAACTGGCGCGGCAGGCGCGGGTGCTCGGCGGCGCGGTCGGCGCCGCGGTCAACGTGCTCAACCCGCGGCTGGTGGTGCTCGGCGGGTTCCTCGCCGACGTGCTCGGCGCGGATCCGGCGGGATTCGCCGAGCTGGCGGCCGAGCAGTGCTCAGCGCCCGCGTTCGAGGAGGTGCGGATCGTGCCCGCCGCGCTCGGCGCCGACCTGCTGATGATCGGCGCGGGCCAGCTCGCGCTGCACCAGCTGCTCACCGACCCGGCCGCCATCCGCCCGCCCGCCGCCGGGGGGGGGGGGGGGGGGGGGGGGGGGGGGGGGGTGGGGGGGGCCCGGGGGGGGGGGGGGGGGGGCGGCCCAGCGGCGCCGGGCGGGGGCGGG
>NZ_JAIUJZ010000282.1:0-5506 GCF_020176775.1 Saccharopolyspora sp. 6M | reverse complement strand
CTTCCCCCGGGGGGTGGTGCACCCCCCGGTCGGCCAACCGTCACTCCACCACCGGCCCGACCCCCCGCGGCGGATTCAGGCCGGTCGGTGCGGCGCGGGGGTGAGCTCACCGGAGCCGACGTACTCGCGGGCGAACCGCTCCGCCTCGGGGTTGTTCCCGGCGAGCCACCGGACCCGGTTGCGGCGGGAGTCCAGCTCGGCCGCGGCGTCGGTGGCGTCCGGGGGCAGGTGCAGCAGCTGCAGCAGTTCCTCGGAGAACGCGAGCGTGTGCTCGGCCTGCACCCGCCGCCGCTCGCCGTACCCGTCCAGCGCGGTCGGATCGTCGTCGCGGTAGCGCCGCACGAGGGAGCCTGCGAGGTCGGCGGCGTCGGCGATGGCGAGGTTCATGCCCTTGGCACCGGAGGGGGTCAGCACGTGCGCGGCGTCCCCGGCCAGGAACGCCCGCCCCCGCTGCAGCACACCCGCGATGCCGCTGCGCATCCGCAGGACGTCGGCTTCTCGGATGCGGACGATGCCCGGGCGGCCGGAGTCGGTGCCCAGCCGCCGGTCCAGCTCGTCGCGCATCCGCGCGGTGCTCCAGCGGGCGATGTCCTCATCCGCGGGGACCTGCAGGTACAGCCGCCCGAGCGCGCCCGCGCGCGGCATCATGCCCGCGAAACCGTCCGGGTGGATCGCGTACCGGATGCCTTCGACGGGCGCGGTGAGGTGGGCGAGCATCGTCAGCCAGTCGTAGGGGTACCGCCGCTGCACGTTGCCGCCGGTGCCGTCGGGGAAGGAACGGGCGACGACGCTGCGCGCGCCGTCGCAGCCGACCACGTAGTCGCTCTCGACCTCGAATCCGGCGCCGCGCAGCCGCGGGCGGCGTCCGGTGAGGTCCACGTCCAGCACCGGCCGCTGGAACCGCGGGGTGCGGTCGAGCGCGGCGAGCAGGTCCTGGACCAGCAGCTGCTGCGGGTAGATCCAATGCCGGTCGCCGCCGGAGAGCGCCGCGTAGTCCAGCCGGAACGGTTCGCCGTGGACGACGACGTCGCACCAGCCGTGCCGGGTGGCGCGGGCGAGCAGCCCGTCGGCGAGGCCCCAGCGGCGCAGGTGGTCGACGACGCGGTGTTCGACGAGCCCGGCGCGCGGCGAGTTCTCGACGTGCGCCCGGGAGTGCTGCTCGAACACCTGCGCGTCGATCCCGGACCGCTGCAGGACGTTCGCGAGCACCAGGCCCGCGGGCCCGGCTCCGACGATCGCGACCTGGGTGTGCTGCACGTCGGTCATCGGGTCGCTCCCGGGGTCGTGCGGTCGGCGGGGACGAATTCGGGGTTGAACAGTTCGCTGATGGCCACGGCCGGGGTGTCCTGGTGCCAGATCAGGTAGGTCTTGAAGGCCGCGGGCGGTCGTCCCGGGTCGGGGTGCCAGGCGCGGCGACCGACGTGCAGCACGGTGCGCCGGAACCCGGTTCCCGCGGCGTGCAGGGCGAGGCCGAGCGGGGCGGTGCCGTCGGTGAGGCACCGTTCGGCGCCGGGGACGTCGGTGCGCGCCACGACCTGGTTGCTGGCGAGCACCCGGCCGTCGACGGCGGCCGTCGTGGAGCGCCGGACGATGAGTTCGTCCTGCGCGGTGACCCGCAGCAGGTCGGCGGCGCCGGTCGGGGCCGCGTCGGCGGGAACCCGGTCGTGCCGGGCGTCGCGGACGTGGGTGCGCAGGCCGGTGGCCGATTCCAGCAGCGTGGTGGTGAGGCCGTCGCTGCTGAGCAGCATCCGCGTGATCGGGGACGCGAACAGGGCGGCGTCAGCTGGATTCGCCGCGGTTCGGGTGAGGGCGAAGGGGTTCTCGTGCAGGACGAGCGGCCCGTTGTCGAGAAATGTCATTGTGCCTTGAGGGGATCGTCCCTGGATGCGATGCCGCGCGGATGCGGAATCGGGTCTCGGGTGGCCCGCTTCCGTTCCTGTTCCAGAGGAGTGAATGTGATCGTCCGGGACTTTAGCATGATCAACTTCGACGTTTCACCGGCCTTGATCATGGTCGTGACCAGTGGTGATGTTATTCGACATGAATCACGATAGCCGAAATGGCGCATTTGCCCCCGTGTTCCGCCGGGTGTCGCAATGGCGGTCCGGAAGGGTGTTGCTGTGCTTTCAGGGTAGTCCCTTGAGCCTCTTGGTGGATCGGCTTTCCGACGACCCTCGAAAATTCATCGGATGTGATCTCCTTTCCCGCTCAAGGAAGATTTTGCGCGTCATCCGAGGTGTCGCTGATGTCGCCGGGAGCCGCTTTCCGGTCCGGCGGCGGACCGTTCCCGCCGCGCGGGGCGCGCCTTCCGATGCGTCATCATCCGCTGTACTGTTCAGTGCATGCTGACGAGTGAGGCGAGGGAAGCGGCGCTCGCCCGGGTGGGGAAGGCGCTCGCCGACCCGACCCGGTGCCGGTTGCTGGTGGCGCTGCTGGACGGGCCCGGTTACCCGGGCAGGCTGGCGGCCGAGCTGGGGCTGTCCCGGTCGAACGTGTCCAACCACCTGGGGTGCCTGCGCGGCTGCGGCCTGGTGGTGGCGTCCCTGGAGGGGCGGCAGACGCGCTACGAGCTGGCCGATCCGCACCTGGCCGCCGCGCTCGCCGAACTGGTGCAGGTCGTGCTCGCGGTGGAGCGGTCGCAACCGTGCTTGAACGACGACCCGGAGGCGGTGCGCGATGAGTGCTGAGGCGGAGTGCTGCGCGGGCTGCTCGGCGACCGCGGCACCCCCGGCCCCGGCGCGGCGGTCCCTGCTGCAGCGGCGGATCCGCTGGCTGGTCGCCGCGACGATCACTTACAACGTGGTCGAAGCGGTCGTCGCGATCACCGCGGGGTCCCGGGCGTCCTCGGTGGCGCTGATCGGGTTCGGCCTGGATTCGGCCATCGAGGTCACCTCGGCCGCCGCGGTCGCCTGGCAGTTCAGCGCGCGCGATCCGGAGTCGCGGGAACGGGTGGCGCTGCGCGTCATCGCCGGGTCGTTCTTCGCGCTGGCCGGCTACGTCTCGGTGGAGGCGGTGCGCGGGCTGCTCGGCGGGGTGGCGGCGGAGCACTCCGCGGTCGGGCTGGTGCTGGCGGCGGTGAGCCTCGTACTGATGCCGGGGCTGTCGTACGCGCAGCGCAGGGCCGGGCGCGAACTGGGCTCGGCGACCGCGGTGGCCGACTCGAAGCAAACCCTGCTGTGCACCTACTTGTCCGCCGTGCTGCTGGCCGGGTTGCTGCTCAACGCGCTGTTCGGCTGGTACTGGGCGGATCCGCTGGCCGCGCTGGTGATCGCGGCCGTGGCGGTGAAGGAGGGGCGGCAGGCCTGGCGGGGCGAGCACTGCTGCTGAACCGCCGGTTCCGGGGTGCGTGCACCGGCGGGTGGACCGAGCCGCCCGCGTTCGCCTGGAGTGCGGCCCGCCGCCGACCGGAATAGATCGGGCGAACGGTCCGTTCACCTCACGACGTGGCGGGCACGTCGGGTGATCAGGAAGGGCAGGCGAGGGAACGCTCTTCCCTGATGGGGTGGCCGATGTCGGGAGCGGGCGGCTGAAGCGGAGCGGCGCGTGCGCGCCGGTGCAGCGGACGTCACCGAAGAATTCAGCGGCCGCACCCGAACGGGCCCTCTAGACTGGTGCGGCTGGGCGTCCGCGGTGCTGCCGGGACGCACGGCCCGTGCGCGGGGGCGCACGACCTGGGGAAGTGCCGAGGCCACCGGTTCGCGGGAGCGTTTCGGCGGCATCGCGACACCTGATCCTTCGAACCCGCTCCGACGGCGCACCGCCGCGGGACGGCACCCGGTCCCGCCGCGCCGGTGGACCGACCGAGTTCTGCGAGAGGTATTGGAACCATGACCGACTCCACGGGGACCGTGGACGCGGGGACCGAGCGCGAAGCGGCACCGCCGCGGGCGAACGTGCTGTTGAGCGTGCTCGTCGTCTCCGCGTTCGTGATGATCCTCAACGAGACGATCCTGAGCGTCGCGCTGCGCGACCTCACCGTCGACCTCGACGTCTCCACCACGACGGTGCAGTGGCTGACCAGCGGGTTCCTGCTGACGATGGCGGTGGTCATCCCGATCACCGGCTTCCTCCTGGAGCGGTTCACGCCACGGCAGATCTTCCTGGCCTCGCTGACGATGTTCAGCGTCGGCACCCTGCTCAGCGCGCTGGCGCCCGGTTTCGCGGTGCTGCTGGTGGGCCGCGTGGTGCAGGCCTGCGGTACCGCGGTGATGATGCCGCTGCTGATGACCTCGGTGATGCGGCTGGTGCCCGTCGCCAAGCGCGGCGCCACGATGGGCACGATCACCATCGTGATCGCGGTGGCCCCGGCGGTGGGGCCGACGATCGGTGGTGCGGTGCTGGCTTCGCTGAGCTGGCGCTGGATGTTCCTGCTGGTGCTGCCGCTGTCGCTGATCGCCCTGGTGATCGGCGCGGTCTGGATGCGGCTGGACGACGAGACGCGGCGGGTGCCGCTGGACGTGCTCTCGGTGGTGCTGTCGGCGGCCGGTTTCGGCGGCCTGCTCTACGGGTTGTCCTCCATCGGCGAGTCCGGCGGCGGGGGCGGCTCGGTGTCGCTGTGGCTGCCGCTGCTGGTGGGCGTGCTGGCGCTGACCGCGTTCGTGCTGCGCCAGCTGCGGTTGCAGCGCGAGGACCGGGCGCTGCTGGACCTGCGCCCGTTCGGCCTGCGCTCCTTCGTGGTGGCGCTGGTGCTGACGGCGCTGCTGTTCATGTGCCTGCTGGGCGCGGGCGCGATCATGCTGCCGCTGTACCTGCAGACCGTGTTGGGTGCGAGCACCTTCACCAGCGGACTGGCGGTGCTGCCCGGCGGGCTCGTGCTCGGGTTGCTCGGACGCCCGGTGGGCCGGTTGTTCGACCGGTTCGGCGCGCGGCGGCTGGTGATCCCGGGTGCGGGCGCGATGGCGGTGGCGCTGTGGCTGTTCGCCTCGCTGGACGCGCAGTCCTCGATGGTGTCGGTGATCGCGATCCACGTGCTGATGATGGCCGGTCTGGGCCTGATGATGACGCCGCTGATGACCGAGTCGCTGAGCGCGCTGCCGGACCACCTGCACTCGCACGGCAGCGCGATCCTCGCGACGTTGCAGCAGGTGGCGGGCGCGTTCGGCACCGCGGTGTTCGTGACCGTCGCGTCCGTGGGCAGCGCGGTGCCCTCCGGTCCGCCGGACGCCTCCGGGTTGCGGACGGCGTTCGTGGTGGCCGGGGTGATCGGCGTGCTCGCCTTCGGCACCTCGCTGTTCGTGCGGTCGAGCGCCCGGCCCGCCGACGAGTCCGGTTCGGTGCCCTTCGGAGAGGAACCGGTGCGCGCGGGCCACTGACGCAGGCGAGGGGCGGGCTGGGGTCGGGACACCGCCTGGGGCCCGCGGGGAGTTTCGCCCCGCCCCCCCCGGCCGCCGGGGGGGGGCGGGGCGGGGGGCGGGGGGGGGGGGGGGGGCCGCCGTGCGGGCGGACGGAGAAGTGGCCGGCGCCGGGGCCGCCGAGCAGGTCGGCGAACACGGCCGCCGAGTCGGGG
>NZ_JAIUJZ010000281.1:0-8016 GCF_020176775.1 Saccharopolyspora sp. 6M | reverse complement strand
GAGGACAGCGATTTCTCCTGTGGCGGAGCCACCGGTGAAATCGATCCCGCAGCGAGGGAACCGCTGAGGTTCCGCCACCTGCCCCGCTCCGCAACAGGAGTGGAGCGGCATCTGGTCAGGTGGACAGGGTGTCGACCAGGTCTCCGACCTCGTGGTGCGGCAGGGCCTTGGCGACGTCGCCGAGCGAGACCATGCCGACGAGCCGCTGCCCGTCGATCACCGGCACCCGGCGCACTTGGTGGTCCTTCATCGTGGCGAGCACCTCCTCCGCGGAGTCGTCGGCGCCCGCGGTGATCGCCTCGGCCTGGTTCAGGTCCCCGGCGGGGAAGGTCCCGGCGTCGCGGCCCTTGCCGACCACCTTGACGACCAGGTCCCGGTCGGTGATCACTCCCTTGATCTTCTCGTCCGGGCCGCAGATGGGCAGCGCCCCGACGCCGAGGTCGGTCATCTTGCGCGCCGCGTCCGCGGCGGTCTGATCGGTGTTCACGCATTCGGCGCTCGCGGTCATGATCTCCCGTGCGGTCGTCATGGTGCTGCGCCTCCTCCCGTTCGGAAATCGCGATCAGCCCCCGGCTACCCGGCGAGCTCCGCGCGCAATCATCCGATCGTGGAACCGTCGGCCGGGCCTGGGGTTTCTCCTAATCTTTCCCGGGTAGGAATGGTCGCGACCCGGCCTGCCGCGCCAGCGGATCGCCGGCAGCACCGCCGTGAGGAGATCCCGATGGCGCCCTCCGCCGGAACGGGCTTGCTGCGCAAGCCGGACACGACCCTGCCGCACCGGTTGGCGCGCGCGGCGCGCGCCGAGCGGGACGCGCTGCACTCCACCGAGGAGCTGTTGGCCTGGGTGCGGGAGCGCGGCGCCGCACAGCTGCACGACGTGCGGCGGATCCCGTTCGCGGAGCTGGACAAGTGGCGCTTCGACGACGCCACCGGCGACCTCGGGCACACCAGCGGCAAGTTCTTCAGCGTGCAGGGGTTGCGCGTGTCCAGCGACCACGGCCCGGTGCGCTCCTGGACGCAGCCGATCATCAACCAGCCGGAGATCGGCATCCTCGGCATCCTGCTGCGCGAGATCGACGGGGTGCTGCACTGCCTGATGCAGGCGAAGACCGAACCCGGCAACGTGAACGGGGTGCAGCTGTCCCCCACCGTGCAGGCCACCCGCAGCAACTACACGCGGGTGCACGAGGGCGGCGCGGTGCCGTACCTGGAGCACTTCCGCGACGCCGCGGGTCAGCAGGTGCTCAGCGACGTGCTGCAGTCCGAGCAGGGCTCGTGGTTCTTCCGCAAGCGCAACCGGAACATGCTGGTGGAGGTGCGCGAACCGGTCGCGGAGCACGAGGACTTCCGCTGGGTGACGATCGGCCAGCTGCACCGGCTGCTGGCGGTGGACGACCTGGTGAACATGGACGCCCGCACCGTGCTGTCCTGCCTCCCCGGCGGGTTCGAGGGGTCCGAAGTGGACGGTTCGGACCTGGCGGGCGCGCTGGCGCGGTCCCGGGATCCGCGCTCGGGCACCTTGCACACCACCGCAGAGGTGCGCAGCTGGATCACCTCCCGGCAGGCCGAGCACCAGGTCCGGGCCTCGCTGATCCCGCTGCACGCGGTGCGCGGCTGGCGGCGCACCGACGCGGAGATCCGGCACGAGCTCGGCACCTTCTTCACCGTGCTGGCCGTGGACGTGCGCAGCAACAGCCGCGAGGTCGGCGGCTGGACCCAGCCGCTGCTGCACCCGCACGGAACCGGGGTGGTGGCGCTGCTGGTGAAGCGCGTCGACGGGGTGCTGCACGCGCTGCTGAACGCCCGCGTCGAACCCGGCTACCTGGACGTGGTGGAGCTGGCGCCGACCGTGCAGTGCACCCCCGAGAACTACGCCGGTCTCGGCGTCGACTACCGGCCGCCGCACCTGGACGTGGTGCTGGGCAGGCGGCCCGAGCAGGTGCTGTTCGACACCGAGCTGTCCGAGGAGGGCGGCCGGTTCTACCAGGCCCGCAACCGGTACCAGATCATCGAGGTGGACGCGGACTTCCCCGACTCGGACCTGCCGGACTTCCGGTGGCTGGCGCTGCACCAGCTGACCGGGCTGCTGGAGCACAGCCACTACGTGAACGTGCAGGCCCGCAGCCTCATCGCCTGCCTGCGGGGCCTGCGGTGAGCCGGCGGGTCCGGCTCGGCGTGCTGGGCTGCTCGGCGAACGCGCGGCGCCGCGCGCTGCCCGCCGCCGCCGAGATCCCCGAGCTGGAGATCACCGCGGTCGCCAGCAGGGACGCGGCGAAGGCCGCCGAGTTCGCGGACCGCTTCGGCGGCACCGCCGCCACCGGCTACGCGGCGCTGCTGGACGATCCCGAGGTCGACGCCGTCTACCTGTCGCTGCCGACCGCGCTGCACCACGAGTGGACGCGGCGAGCGCTGCGCGCCGGGAAGCACGTGCTGTGCGAGAAACCGCTCACCGACCGCGCCGACCGCACCCGGGAGCTGACCGCGCTGGCGCGGGAGCGGAACCTGGTGCTGCGGGAGAACTTCGCGTTCCTGCACCACCCGCAGCACCGGACCGTCGCCGATCTCGTCGCGGACGGGCGGATCGGGGCGCTGCGCACGTTCACCGCGACCTTCGGCATCCCGCCGCTGCCGGATTCCGACATCCGCTACGACGCGGCGCTCGGCGGTGGCGCGCTGCTCGACGTCGGGGTCTACCCGATCCGGGCGGCGCAGCTGCTGCTCGGTCCGGGCCTGGCGCTGTCCGGGGCGGTGCTGCGCGTCGACGAGCGGCGCGGCGTGGACCTCGCCGGGCACGCGCTGCTGGTGTCGCCGGACGGCGTGTTCGCCGACCTGGAGTTCGGCTTCCAGCACGGTTACCGGTCCCGCTACGGGCTGTGGGGCGCGACGGGCGCGCTGGGCCTGGACCGCGCGTTCACCCCGCCCGCCGAGCACCGGCCGCTGCTGCGCGTCGACGAGCAGGACCACGCCGAGGAGTTCGTGCTCGCCGCCGCGCACCAGTTCCGCGACTCGATCGCCGCGTTCGCCCGCGCCGTGCTGGACCGCGCGCCGGACGAACCGGCGTGGCTGGACGCGGCCGAGGAGACCGCGCGGCTGGTGGAGCAGGTGCGGGCCGCCGCGGTGCGGGTGCCCGCCTGATGGAGGTCGTCGGCAGCGGTTTCCTCGCCCGGCACTGCACCGCGCGGCTCGGCGCGGCGCACCCGGAGGTGGTGCTGATCGCCGCCGGGGTGTCCACCACGTCCGCCGCGGACACCGCCGAATTCGACCGGGAGGCGGCGCTGGTCGGCGAGGTGCTGCGGCGCTGCCGGGCGGACGGGCGGACCGCGGTGTTCCTGTCCACGTCCTCGGCGGCGATCTACGGCTCCGACGGGACGCCGGGGCGCGAGGACGGCCCGGTGTTCCCGCTGAACGCCTACGGCAGGCACAAGCTGGCGCTGGAGCGCGTGTGCGAGCTCTCCGGCGCGCGGTTCCTGGTGCTGCGGCTGACCCACCTGGTCGGGGACGGGCAGCAACCGGCGCAGCTGCTGCCGTCGCTGGTGCGCGGCGTGCTGGACGGGGTGGTGACGGTGCATCCCGAGGCGCACCGCGACCTGCTGGACGTGCGGCACGTGCCGCCGGTGCTGGACGCGCTGTGCGCGGCGGGCGTGCGCGACGAGGTGGTGAACGTGGCCTCCGGGGTGCCGATCCCGGTGCCGGCCGTGGTGGCGGCGCTGCGGCGGCGGCTGGACGCCGACCCCGAGGTGCGGGCGCTGGCGCGCCCACCGCAGCTGACCCGGGTGGACCTGGCGAAGCTGCACCGGCTGGTGCCCGCGTTCGCCGAGCACGACTTCGGCCCCGGCTACCTGGACGACCTGCTGGACCGGTACCTGCACTCCTACCTACCGACGTCCACAGTGGACTTGCATTCCGGTTGATCGACGCCGATCCGGCGGAATTCGTGACGCAGGAACCCGCGCGGCGAGGCCGTGCCCTCTTCAGCGGCGACGCCGCTGAGCGGAGACCACGCACGCAGCCGGACCACCCGCGGTTTCTCAGCGCTTTCCTCGCGAGGGCGGCGTTGTCGCCTGTGGCGGAGCCACCGGTGCACTCGGTCCCGCAGCGAGGAAAGCGCTGAGGTTCCGCCACCCGCCCCCGAAGGGGCGGAACCTCAGCCCCCCGCGACGAGATCCCGAAGCGCGAAGACCGCTTCGGCCGGGGCAGGTAGTTCGTTCGCCGAGGAGGCCACGTCCGCAGCCGATTCGGTGAACGCCGGTTCGGTGAGCAGGCGGTGCAGCGCTCCGCCGATGCCCTCGGCGTCGGCCTCCCAGTTCGGGATGTCCAGCCCCGCCCCGGAACCGGTGATCCGCCGGGCCATCAACGTCTGGTCGAACCCGCACGGCAGCGCCAGCTGCGGCACCCCCGCCACCACCGAGGTCATCGTCGCTCCCCCGCCGCCGTAGTGCACCACCGCGTCGCACCCGGGCAGCACCAGGCTCAGCGGCAGGTCGGTCCGCACGTGCACCGACTCCGGCAGCGGCCCGCACTCGCGCGCGTCCGCGGGCGAGGCCAGCAGCAGCACCTCGCAACCCAGCCCGGTCGCGGCCGCCACCACCTGCGGCATCTTGTTCACCGTCGCGCCGAACGTGCGGGTCGCCGACCGGCCCCACACCACGCACACCCGCGGCCGGCCGTCGCGCGGCGGCACGTCCAGGGGCGCCGAGCCGGGACCGTTGTACGGGACGTAGCGGGACGGGATGCGGGGTTCGGGCCCGTTCGGGCGGAGCTGCGCCGGGCACGGGTCCAGCACGTGGTCCACGTGGTGGAAACCCATCTCGCCGACGCCGTAGCGGGCGAAGGCGCCGCTGGTGTCCACCGGCACCGCGGGTTCCGGTGCACCGCCGCCGACGGGGCTGTAGTCGTCGCCGGTGCCGACCGGTCCCCACAGCTGCAGGACGTCGGGAACCCCGGCCACCTTCGCGACCAGCGGGCCCTCCACGCTCATCAGGTCGTGCACGACCAGGTCGGGGCGCCAGTCCCGGGCGTAGGAGACGGCGGCGTCGGTGCTGCGGGTGGCGTGCTCCAGCAGCACAGGCCGCAGCTCCTCGTGCCAGGCGCCGAAGTCGAAGGACGCCAGGTCCAGCGGTTCGCCCGTCCGCGGGTGCAGCGGCGGCGCCGGGTACGGCCAGTTCCCCCGGTGCGCGCCGAGCAGGTTGATCAGCCGCGCGCCGAGCAGCAGGTCGAGCCCGCGCAACACCGGGACCGGGGTCAGACCCGCCCGCGAGACCGGGTCCACTTCGGACTCCGCGCACAGCACCCGCACGTCGTGGCCCGCGGCGCGCAGCGCCCAGCCCAGCGGGACCAGCGGGAAGTAGTGCCCCGGCCAGGCGGACACCGCGAACAGCACTCGCATGCGCGTTTCCCTTTCGCTCGACGGGCGCCGCCAAGCTACGTCCCGGCCCGGTGGGCGAATCCCTAGAGATGGCGCGGAATCCGGCCCGCCGGAACCCGGGGCGCGGCCTGTTCTAGTCGTCGCACGAGTGTTTCGGTGCTAGCCGTTGGCCCGGCGTGGGCCGGTACCGCATGCTCGGCTCGCGGATCCTGGGGAGACGCGAGCACGTCCCCCGGGGCACACGACGAACCAGTTGCGGGGGAGCCACGCATGACCGTGCTGCCAACGGCACCCGGCGAGCGGCCCGACCGCGGTGCCGTCGGCGCCGGGACTCCGATGATCGAGGCGATCGGCGTCGGCAAGTCCTTCGGCGCGGTGCCCGCGCTGGATTCGGTGACCTTGAGCGTGCCGCGCGGCTCGGTGCTCGGGCTGCTCGGGCACAACGGCGCGGGCAAGACGACGCTGGTGAACGTGCTGACCGCGATGCTGCCCGCGACGTCCGGGGTGGCCAGGGTCGCCGGCTTCGACGTCGCCGAGCAGCCGCGGGAGGTGCGCAAGCGCATCGGCCTCACCGGCCAGTTCGCCTCGGTGGACGAGCAGATGAGCGGCCGGGACAACCTCGTGATGCTGGCCCGGCTGCTCGGCGCCGACGGAGGCCGTGCCCGCGCGCGGGCCGCGGAACTGCTGGAGGCCTTCGACCTCACCGACGCCGCGGGTCGGCGCGCGGGCACCTACTCCGGCGGGATGCGGCGGCGCCTGGACCTGGCGGCCTGCCTCGTCGGCAACCCCGAAGTGATCTTCCTGGACGAGCCGACGACCGGACTGGACCCGTCGAGCCGGATGGCGATGTGGGACATCGTGGAACGCCTCGTCGCGGAGGGCACCACGGTGCTGCTGACCACCCAGTACCTCGACGAGGCGGACCGGCTCGCCGACACCATCACCGTGCTCTCCGCCGGAACCGTCGTCGCCTCCGGGTCGGCCGCGGAGCTCAAGGCGCAGGTCGGCACGCGCACCGTCACCGTCGTGCTCGGCCCCGGTTCCGCCGCGGAGACCGGCTGCGCGGCGCTGCGGCGTGCCGGTTTCGCCCCGTCGGTCGCGCAGGACGGCACCGCCATCGTCACGCCGATCGAGGAGTCCCGGGAGACGGCCGCGGTGGTCCGGGTGCTCGACGAAGCCGGGATCGAGGCGGCCGAGCTGGCCTTCGGCGAACCGACCTTGGACGACGTGTACCTGGCGCTCGCCCGGCACGCGCGCGACGCGCCCCCCTCCCCGACCGCTGTGGAGCGAGCATGACCACCACGATCACCGGCTGCGCACCGCCCCGCTGGAACGGCAGTTCCGCGGTCACCCAGGTGGTGGTGCTGACCGGCCGTTCGCTGCGCGCGTTCCTCACCGATCCCGGGCTGGTGCTGGTCGGGCTGATCCAGCCGGTGATGACGCTGTTCGTGTTCACCCAGATCTTCGGGAACCTGCCGCTGGCCGGCGGGCTGCCGCCCGGCACCGAGTACCTGGACTTCCTGATGCCCGCGGTGCTGGTGAACCACGTGGTGCAGACGTCCTCGCAGACCGGGGTCGGGCTGGTGGAGGACCTGCGCAACGGCATCGTGGCGCGGCTGCGGTCGCTGCCGATCATGCCGAGTTCGCTGCTGCTGGCGCGCAGCACCTCCGACTTCGTGCGCACCGCGGTGCAGCTGGTGATGATCTTGGCGCTGGCCGTCGGGCTGCTCGGCTACGCGCCGCGCGGCGGGTTCGTCGGCATGGTGCTGTCCGCGCTGCTGACGCTGGCCGTGGGCAGCGCGTTGAGCTGGGCGTTCCTCGCGATGGGCGCCTGCATGCGGCGCACCGAGCCGATGCAGAACATCAGCGTGCTGGTGATGGTGCCGCTGATGTTCATCTCCAGCGCGTTCGTGCCGATCGAGCAGCTGCCGGACTGGCTGGAGGTCGTGGCGCGGTTGAACCCGCTCACCTACGCGGTGGACGCCTCCCGCGCGGTGGCGCTGGACCTGGCCGACGGCGGGCAGCTGGTGGTGCCGTCGCTGCTGATCAGCGTCCTGGTCACCCTCGCCAGCGCCGCCATCGCGGTCCGCGGCTTCCGCCGCCCGCTCTGATCCGGGGGCCGGCGATCCGGCCCGACCGGGATCCCGGTTCGACGAGTCTCGGCACCGCATTCCCCGGCACGACGCCGGATTCCCGGGCACGGCACCGGACGATGCTGTGTCATACCAGCGGACGGCCACCGCCGATCTCCGGCTCCGAGCGGAAACGTCGCCGTCACGCTTCCGAATGCTCGTAGATCCGCCCTATGCAGGCCCCAAGACCCGCGCAGGCCAACCCCCGACTCCGCTCCGCCGGCACCCCTCGTGGCCACCAGAGCGCTCGACACCCGGCAGCTCTCCAGCAGCTCCCGCACCGAAGCGGCGTCCTCGCAGTGCAACCACCGAGGCACGGGAGAACAACCCCGCAGCGAAGCAACCGGGCCACCCGACAGCGGACCTCCCACCCCGATCTCGTCGTCTTCCTGTCAGCGGCGAAGCCGCTGAGCCGCCGACCACCCGATCAACAGGACCACCAGCGGGTTCTCAGCGTTCTCCTCGCGAGGACAGCGTTTTCTCCTGTGGCGGAGCCACCGGTGAAAACGATCCCGCAGC
>NZ_JAIUJZ010000280.1:0-8153 GCF_020176775.1 Saccharopolyspora sp. 6M | reverse complement strand
CCTCGACACCGCCCGCGCCCGCGAACGCGGCGGCGCGGGACTCGGCCTGGCCCTCGCCCGCGAGATCGCCCACCTGCACCACGGCACCCTCACCATCACCGACTCCGACCGAGGAGCCCGCTTCACCGCGACCTTCCCGCTGGCGCAGCCCTGACGTCAGCCCGAGCCGGTGGACTTCGCGGCGTCGGCCTCCGCCTCGTAGTGCCGCGCGAACAGCGCCGAACCGTCGGCGAAGTCGATCCGGAGGAACGCGGTCCGGGGGATGTTCCGCCCCAGGTCAGCCACGAGCACCCCGCACGAACCCCTGCACCCCTTCGGCCATCAACCGCGCGCCCTCCTGCGAACGCGCGTTCAACGCGAAACCCGAACCGTCCTGCAACGTCAACACGCAATGCGCGGTGTTCCCCTGCACCACTGGCCGGCAATCGGCGAACTCCGGGCCGGTGAAGCTCAACCACTCCACCATCCGCTCCGGATCGATCCGCTCACCCGGCGCGTTCCGTCCGAACTTCTCCGGCTCGGTACCAGCGAGGATCCGCCCCATCCCGCTCAACGTCTCACCCGACTCCCGCAATGCGCCGGGTTCCTCCCGCTCCACCGGAGCACGACGTCCCACCGGGATCAGGACCGCGAACCGGCGCGGCGTCAACACCCACACCTGCTCGATAGCCGAGGCCCCCGCGGGGGCGCGGTGTTCTGCAACCCCAACGCCGCACATTCCGGATCTCCGCCCGCGACGGTGAGATCCGGCGACCTCACCACTTCCCGCTGGGGGACTCGGTTGTCCTCGCCACCTCCGAACACCGCGGTCTCGGCAACCGCGAGCACCGACCAACTCGCCTTCCCCACAGCTCCGGCGAAAGATCGCTTCCGCTTTCGCGCCGGCGGCAACGGCATGCCATACCGATCGCACCCGTCGACGTGGAAGTCGACCTCTTTCGCCCGCAAGGCCCACACGATCGGCTCATCCGGCCCACACCACCACCGCCGCGCCACCAACGCGGCCCCGGCCTTGCCTGAGACGGACATGCTCATCCATTCGTTGATGAAGGACTTGTCGGCCGCTTCATGCCGTGCTCGTGTTCCCGAAGTGCTCAGGAACGCCGAAGAGAACCGGATTTGTCCACGTAGTTGCCTGCGGTCATCTTGCGGATCAACAGCGTGGACCGGTCGGTGAAGTTCACTTCCAGGAAGTGCGAGTGCGGGATCGACCGTCCCGTTCGCCGGGAGTCCACAGCCGCGATGTCCCCGACCGGCACCTCGAAGTAGGAGATCGGCAGCTTCGCGTCCTTGCGCGATCCCAAGCCTTCCGCGGTCTTCTGCACTTGCGCGGCCGCGGCCCGCGCCCGGCCGAGCCATCCGGTGGGCTCCCCGTCCGGCTGCGGATCGTCGTCGATCTTGCCCTGCTCCGCGACCAACGCCAGCCGCCCGCTGGTCAGCACGACCACGATGTTTCCGTGCGCAGCCGCGACATGATCGGCGAAGCGGACCGCGGTGCGATCGGCCGCCTCCGCCAGTGCCCACCACACGACCGACGGGTCATCCGCCCACTCATCGTTCATGCAGGTTCCGGACGTGACCGGGTCGCTCGGCAGCGGCCAGTTCGGCGGACCGTCCACCCACTGCCGCGTGCCAGGAGAGGGGATGTGCGGCGCGGTCACCCCGCCCGCCACGATCGACCCGGCGTAGCCGCGCATGGGGAGCATGAGCCACGCCACGGACTCGCCAGGCCTCAACCAGTCGCTGTCGAGCCGTGTCTTCCACTCGGCGATGAGCCGATTCTTCTCCGCAGAGGGCAGGTCACGCATGTCCGCTCCACTGTCGTCCTCGGGCGAACGCATGCACGGCGTCCGTCATCGCTTCCACGTCCCGCGAATACATGCCACGCACGGCGAAGCCCGACCCGTCTCGCAGGACGATTTCGCAGTGGCTGGGGCGATTCTTCACCCCAGCCGAACGGCAAACTGCGATGTCGGCCGGGCCCAGTTCGAACCAAGATCCCAGCGTGTCCGCATTCATCGGCGCACCGGCTTCGTTCGCACCGAATCCGTTCGAAGCGAGCACCGAGCGCCCCACCTCTCCCAAACCCCGTGCCACGCCGCGCCATCCACCGGGAGCCGGATCATCCGCAGTCGTCTCCTCCGGCAGCGGAACCAGCACTCCGAAGCGGCGCGAGGTCAACACCCACAGGCTCTCCGTCGGCTGTGCCGGAGGCGGCGACTGCAACCACCGCACCGCGCCGCATTCCGGCGACGAACCGAACACCCGCAAATCCTTTTCGGGCGGACCACTGCGGTTCTTCTCGTACCGCTCGCTCCCCTCGGTCACCGCCGTCAGCGCAAAACCCAGGACACCGACCCCGACCTTGCCCGCCGCGCCGGCCAACCGCTTGCCCACACCCGGCTTCGGCGCACCCGACGCATCCAGCCCACCGACCTCGAACTCCATGCTGACGACCCGAGTCGCCCACCACACCGGCTCATCCGGAGCACACCAACCGGCACGCGCCGCCAACGACGCGCCCAGCCGCTCCACCACCGACATCGGAACCCCCCCTGCTGCGTTGTGCTCGACCGGCCTCTCAGCGGGCGGTGGGGAACTTGGTGGAGCAGCCCTCGGCCCCGCCGTTGCGGATGAACAGGCAGGAGCCGTCGGTGAAGTCGATGCGCAGGAACGGCGCTCGCGGGATGCTGCGACCCAACGGGGCCCAGCTCATCGCCCCGATGCGGGACAGCGGCACCTCGAAGTGCGACACCGCCGCCTTCGCGTCCTTGCGAGAAGCGAGACCCTCCGCGGCCTTCTGCACCTGCGCCGCCGCCGACCGAGCTCGGCCGAGCCACCCCTTGCCCTCCGACTCCGCCGGACGCTCGGCGATCTTGTCCTGCTCCACCACCACCGCGAGCCGCGCCGAGCTCAGCGCCACGAACGCAACCCCCGGCATCACCGCGAGATGATCGGCGAACCGCGCCGCGTCCAGCCCTGGTTCCGCGGCGAACGCCCACCACACCACGGACGGGTCGTCGGCCCACTCGTCATCTCGGTAACCGCCCGTCGACACCAACTCGCTCGGCAGCGGCCACGACGGAGAATCCACAGTGGACGGGGTGACCTCGGACAGCGGCTCGTGGGGCAACCGGGTCCGCCCCGACACCACCGAACCCGCATAACCCTGCTCCGGCAGCAACACCCACACCAGCGACTCGCCCTCGCCGAGCCACTCCTCCGCCAGCTTCGCCTGCCACTTCTCCCGCAACAGCTGCTGGTCCAACGGCGACAAGTCAGCCACGAGCACCCCGCACGAACCCCTGCACCCCTTCGGCCATCAACCGCGCGCCCTCCGGCGAACGCGCGTTCAACGCGAAACCCGAACCGTCCTGCAACGTCAACACGCAATGCGCGGTGTTCCCCTGCACCACCGGCCGGCAATCGGCGAACTCCGGGCCGGTGAAGCTCAACCACTCCACCATCCGCTCCGGATCGATCCGCTCACCCGGCGCGTTCCGGCCAAACTTCTCCGGCTCGGTACCAGCGAGGATCCGCCCCATCCCGCTCAACGTCTCACCCCACTCCCGCAATGCGCCTGGCTCCTCCCGCTCCACCGGAGCAGGACGTCCCACCGGGATCAGGACCGCGAACCGGCGCGGCGTCAACACCCACACCTGCTCGATCGCCGAAGCGTCAGGCGGGCGCTCCGAATTGTGCAGCTGAACGGCACGGCATTCCGGCGATCCGCCGAGAATCGTCAGGTCGTCGACCCTCTTCGTCTCGTTCTGGCGCACTCCCGCGTCATCTCCGCCACCGAACACCGCCGTGCCCAGCACGGTCGCCGCTGACAACCCCGCTTTGCCGACGGCACGGCCCGCCGACGACGCAAACGACCGCCGCTTCCGCTCTTCGGGGGGCAGGGGGCGTCCGTACTCGTTGCAGCCTTCGACCCGGAACGTCCGGCTCGTTACCTGGAACGCCCATACGATCGGTTCATCCGCCGCACACCACCACCGCCGCGCCACCAACGCGGCTCCGGCCTTACCTGAGACGGACATCGGTTTCGCACTCCTCAGATGGTGAAGCCCCGCTCGGTCGCCGCATCGCGGTCTTCCTCGCTCGACGGGTTCTGCGCCTTGTCATATCCGTACTTCACACCTTGCTCGACGCCTTCCTGAGCCACTGCTTGGGTGCCTTGGTGCAGAACCGCGTCCTGCCAACGGTGCTCGCCGCTCAGCCCCACCGCACCGAGCCCCGTCTGAGCGAGATTAGCGGCGAGAGCCTGCTCACCCGTCGCCGACTCCAGATCACCGCTCATCGATACCTGCCGGGAGAAGCGATTGCCCGTCGTAGAAGCGATGTTGGCTCGTGCATCGGCCGCGCGGTCGAGCGCGGCGGTGAGATCTTCGTGCGCGCCCGGGCGCCCTTCGGACACGGCCTGCCGGGCCTCGTCAACGGCATTCTCGGCTTGCCGCAAAGGTTTGGTGTCGCCTCGCGTCACGATCTTGGCCAGCGGATGCGAGTCGATCTGCCGAGCCAGCCATTGCTCACGCTTGTTCCCCTCGCGGAGATCGTTCATCTTCTCGACGACCTTGCGGAGTTTGCCGCTGCGGAGCTTTTGGAGGAGTTCTTCCAGCTTGGTGATCAGGGGCTTCAGCTTGTGGAGGAGTTCGGCGGCCTTGGTGCCGAGGCGGGTGCCGGTGATGGCGACCTGGGAGGCGGTGAGCCCGGAGGCAGCGGCGACGGAGGCGCCCGCGGTGATCCAGGAGGCGGCGAGCGCCGCGATCCACTCGATGATGAGGCCCATCACGAGTTCCTGGAGGATGTCGACGATCATCTCGACGCACATGTCGAAGATGTCGGCGGCGAAGTTCAGGACCTGGGCGACGCCGCGGATCTCTTCGGCGAACGCGGCGGTGCCGCCGGAGAACTCCTCCATCTGCTTGCGGAACGCGTCCCCGGCCTGGCCTTCCCACACGGGCCGGGTGGCGGCGGCGCGCTGCTGCTCCTGCTCGCCGAGGCCGTCGACCCAGTCGGCGACCTGCTCCCAGCCCTTCCCGGTGCTGCGCATCTGGTCCGGGTCGCCGATCAGCGGTTCGATGACCCACTCCACCAGCGGGCTGATCACCAGGGAGATGAGGAATCCGAGCCCGTTGTCCGCGAACGCCTTGCCCGGGCTGAGCGCCATGTCCAGCTGTTCCATGCGGGCGTTGACGGTGGCGATGGCGATGTCCGGCGGGTTGTCCGCGCGCGCCAGGTCGTTGCTGGTGGAGACCGCGGACGAGCCGTACTCGGCGGTCCGCCCCAGGTAGCTGCGACCGGGCCCGCCCGCGCCGTTGACCTCGCCGAGCGAGGCGGGTCCACCGCCGGAGACCCGCATCCCGCTGAGGTCGATCTTGCCCAGGTCGTCGGCCTGGGTCTGGTCCATGTCCTGGTAGTCCTTGGCGCAGTCCTGCACGGCCTGCGAGATGTGCCCCATGAACCCGCCGGCCTGGGTGGCGAGGTCGCGGCACTCCTCCAGCGAGCTGAAGTAGTGCATGGCCAGCAGCTCGCCGATCGGGCCGAAGCAGTCGTCGCTGACCCGAGCCTGCTCCAGCACCGCGGACAGCTGGTCCAAGTGCTGCGACACGCCCTGGGAGCCTTGGCTGTGCGCCGACAGCGCCTCCGGTGCGACGTTCAAGGTCACGGTCGTCCCCCCAGGACTCGAAGCGGTGCACCCACCACCGATCAGTGGTGGCGATACTACTGCGACGATCTCGAGCCCAGGTCCGTTCCCACCGATCCGGCCGGAGGCGGCGCGCGGCCACCTCCGGCGCTCGGGATCAGCCCCAGATGTCGGCCGCCCACTCCGGGTGGTCGATGAACGGGTTCCGGTTGTGCTGGAACTGGTCGAAGATGACCTGGTTGCGGTTCTTCTCGAAGTCGTCCGGCGGGTCCTGGGCGTTCCACTCCAGCAGCACCGACTGGCGGCCCATCGCGGGCGCGCTGCCGTTGTCCACCTGGTCGTTGAGCTCCAGGTCGGGGGCGCCGTCGTCGCCCTCGTAGCGCACCGCCATGTACATGATCATGCGGGCGACGTCGCCCTTGACCTCGTCGCGGGGCTCGAAGGAGTCGTCGTCGGTGAAGTTGCCCTCGGCCTCGTCGACCGGGCTGCCGCCCATGTCGAAGTCCTTGTTGCCGCGCGCCGAGTTGACCGAGACGTCGGTCGGGCGCAGGTGGTGCACGTCGGTGCCCGGCCCGGGCGAGGTGCCGAAGTCGCCGTGCGACTTCGCCCAGGTGTGCTCCCGGTTCCACTGGTCGGCGCCGCCGCCGTTGGTGTCCTTGCCCTGCGAGCGGCCCGAGTACAGCAGGATCACGTTGTCCGGGTTCGCCGGGTCCTGGTCGGTGACCTTCAGCGCGTCCCACACCTCGTCGTAGGTGAGCTGGTCGGCGCTGCTGATGATGTCGTTGAGGGCGGCCTTCAGCTCCGGGCCGGTCTTGCCCAGCGCCGGTTCGTAGTAGGAGTCGTGCGCCGCCACCGGGCGGTCGGCGGCGCCCAGGTCGGCGGGCGCGGCGGAAGCGGGCAGCGGCAGCGCCACGGCCAGCGGCAGCACACCTGCCAGCGCGAAGCGTGTCCAGCGGGTCTTCAGCACGAGCGCGGTCCTCTCCCGGAAAGAGCGGCGCCGTTCGCACGTCGATGAATTCGCGAGGGCGCCGCAGAACACGGTCAAGGCCGAATTCTGGCACGCGGATCAGCACCGCCGAGTGCAGCATTCAGCGCAATCACTTGTCCGCCGAATGACCCAACAGGGCTGAGAGGCCCAGCTCAGACCAGGGGAAACGGGAAAACCGTTCAATTTCGCCGACGAGAATTCAGGAAACGGCTTCCGGCGCGCGAACCGTTCGCAGCAGAATTCCGCGAAATACGGAAACGGCGCTGATCGAGAAATGCGGGACCGCGGTTTCAGCCGCCGTCGGTCCACGTCGGCGGAGCCACCACGTGCAGCGCGTTGCGCGCCACCGAGAACCGCTGCGGGGTGTTCGCCACCAGCTCGCCGTCCACGTTGATCGGCAGCTCCTCGTCGGTGTTCACCACGACCGAACCGGTCCGCACGTGCGTCACCAGCGAGCTGTCCGTCGTGCTGCCGGTGCGCAGCTCCCGCGCCATCGACAGCAGCCGCAGCGGGCTGCCGTTGTGCAGCACCGACACGTCCAGCATGGCGTCGTCGATGCCCGCGTCGGCCGCCGCCAGCTGCCCGCCGCCGAAGTACCGGCCGTTGGCCACCGAGATCTGCAGCAGGTCGGTGAGCTCCATCGTGGCGTGGTCGCCGTCCGGGAACTCCAGGGTCGCCGCGAACGGCCGGTGCCTGCGCAGCGCCCGCGCCGTCGCCACCGGGTAGGCCAGCGGGCCGACCCGCCGCTTCAGCACCGGCGACATGTGCTGGGCGACCGCCGCTCCCAGGCCCGCCGAGGCCCGGTTGACGTAGAAGTTCCCGCCGCAACGCCCCAGGTCCACGTCCACCACGTGCCCGCGCGCGATGGTCCGGCAGGCGCCGTCGAGGTCCGCCGGGATGTGCATGGTGCGGGCGAAGTCGTTGGCCGTGCCCAGCGGCAGCAGGCCCATCGGCACCTCGCGGTGTGCCAGCACGTCCACCACCGAGCTCACCGTGCCGTCACCGCCGCCGAGCACGACCAGGTCGTGCCCGTCCTCGACGGCGCCCTCCACGACCTCCACCAGCCGGGAGGCGTCCCGCAGCGGGTGCACCGCGTGCAGCGGCACGTCCAGCGCGCGCAGCAGGTCCTCGGCGTGCGAGCAGGCGCGCGCCCCGGACCGCGATTGCGCGTTGACGATCAGGGCAGCCTTGGTGACGTGGCCGTCGTAGCGGATGGTTCCTCCTCCGGTCACTCGAAGGCTACCGGCGTCTCGAACACGCCCGACCGTCGCCGCAGGTGAGGACGCTCACGCCGGCTGGATCAGCTCCGCGGTGGTCCCGTCCTGGTCCCGCACGCAGGCGAAGCGCGCGGTCCCGCGCGGTCTCAGGTCGGCGACGGTGTGGCCAGCAGCGGCGGTGCGGACGGCCATGTGGCCCCGTGCTGCGACGGCCCCGCCCCCCCCGGGGGGGGGGGGGGGGGGCCGGGGTGGGGGGGGGGGGGGCCCCCCCCCGCCCGGGGGGGGGGGGCGAGGTGGG
>NZ_JAIUJZ010000279.1:0-8317 GCF_020176775.1 Saccharopolyspora sp. 6M | reverse complement strand
CCCCCTGACCACCCCCGCCTTTCCGCCTGTCAGCGGCGAAGCCGATGAGCAGCGACCACCAGAGCAACCGGCACCGCAGCGGGTTCTCAGCGTTCTCCTCGCGAGGACAGCGTTTTCTCCTGTGGTGGAGCCACCGGTGAAAACGATCCCGCAGCGAGGAGAACGCTGAGGTTCCGCCACCCCATCCCCGAGCAACAGGAGCACAGAACGACAAAGAACTCGGCGGCTCCCCGGGCGGGGCTTCGACGATCAGGTGGCGCCCTGATCGGGAAGGGTCCCGCGGCCGGGAAGCCGCCGAGGTCTCCGCCACCGCGTCAGCGGCGGACGGGCGTGCGGGAGGTCAGTGCGCGACGACGGTGTTGTCCTCGGGCAGCGCCGCGGCCTCGCGCTGCGCCTCCTCGTTGGGGGTGCGGATGATCAGGGCGAGCACGCTGCTGGACAGGTGCAGCACGGCGTAGATCCACATGACGCCCTGGATGCCGATGATGCCGATGAACGCGGTGCCGATGGCCGGGCCGACGGCCTGGCTGGCGCCGGCGCCGAGGGTGTAGGTCGACATGACCTGGCCCTTGCGGCCGGGGGCGTGCTGGGTCATCAGCGGGGGCAGCGGCACGTAACCGGCGAGGCCGACGCCGAAGATGGCCACCACGATCGCG
This sequence comes from Saccharopolyspora sp. 6M, assembly GCF_020176775.1. Lineage (NCBI taxonomy): Bacteria > Bacillati > Actinomycetota > Actinomycetes > Pseudonocardiales > Pseudonocardiaceae > Saccharopolyspora > Saccharopolyspora sp. 6M. Next base: position 7,661 of record NZ_JAIUJZ010000279.1, on the reverse strand, counting down.
ACCGGGATGTAGCTGTGCCCGACGGCGTTCGGCACGTAGTACAGGCCGAGGCAGGACACCGCGCCGAGCACACCGCCGAACCAGACGATGGTCTTGTGCCTGCTCCACCGGTCGCCGAGGGCACCGAAGGCGACCACGCCGGCCAGGTTCGAGCCCATCATGATCATGAGCAGCGTGGACCACTCTTCGGAGTTGAACCCGACCTGCTCGATCAGGTACAGCGGGGTGAACACCCACACGCCGAACTGCGAGGTCGTGTTGATCAGCCGGGTGAGGGCGCCGAGGCCGACCTTCGGCCGCTCGAACATGATCGTCACGCAGCCGACCAGGGTCTTGACCATGCTGGAGCCGTCGGCGGCCAGCGGCTCGAACCCGGAGCGCTCCTTGAGCATCGTGAACACGATGAACGAACCGGCGGCGATCAGCGCCAGCGAGACCCACAGGGTCGGGTAGAAGCCGAGCGCCGGCTTGAGCCCGGCGACCAGGGCGGAACCGAGGACCGGGTAGCCCATGGTGAAGGAGAACCAGTACCAGCCGAGCGCCTTGCTGATCTGCTTCTCCGGCGCCCCGACCATGATCCAGACGAGGAAGCCGTAGGCGAACAGCGGGTAACCGAGGCCGCGGACGCCGTAGGTCAGCAGGATCAGCACGTAGTTGCTGGTGGGGATGCCGATGGTGAGCATCAGCACGTGGCAGATCGCCCACAGCGCGGCGCCCACCATCATGACCTTGCGCGGGCCCCACCGGTCGGACAGGCCACCGGCGAGGAAGGCGCCGACGGCCGCGGCGAGGCCGTAGACGGTGAAGACGACACCGACGCTGGACTCGGCGAAGCCCAGGTCGACCTTGAAGTAGGTGGAGAGATAACTGGTCTCCACCCCGTCGCCGATCATGAACAGCAACATGCCGACGTAGCCCCAGAGCAGGACTCGCGGGATGCCGATGCGATCGAAGAACGTCATACCGCCGCCGGACGACGCGGACGCGGGCGGTTCGTGGCCGGTTGATACCACGGTGCTGACCTCCTGGCGGGCTTCGGTGCCCGGGTAGGTGGAGCCGGATCCCCGCGCCTGAGCTCGGCGATCCGAATGTTTTTCCTGGTCACCGCCTCGCGGTGGTGACTGCGGCACGTCCGGCCGGTCGCGGTGGTCGCGGCGGACAGCCGGGTGTGTGAGAACAAGATGCTAGATATCTCAGATCTTTTCAAGATCTTCACGCAAAATATGAGATAACTAGGGGGTCACGGGCCTGGTGGGATGTGGGATAACTAGGGGACCGAGGGGAGAGCGATGTCCATCCGGAAGTCCAAGGCGGAAGTCGAGCAGCGCCGCCAAGCGGTGCTGCGCCACGTCAGCAAGGGCGGGGAGGTGCGCATCGACGACCTCGCGGCCCGGCTCGGCGTCAGCCTGATGACGATGCACCGCGACCTCGACGACCTGCACGAGCGCAAGCTGCTGCACAAGCGGCGCGCGGTCGCCATGGCGCTGTCCACCGTGGACATCGAGAGTTCGCTGCAGTTCCGGGAGAACATGCACCGCGAGGCCAAGACGGCCATCGGCGACGAGCTGCGCAACCACGTCTCCCCCGGCAGCACCGTGCTGCTCGACTGCGGCAGCACGCTGTTCCCGCTCGCCCGGCTGCTCGGCCAGAGCGAGCACAACCACGTGATCACGAACTCGCTGCGGGTCGCGTACCTGCTGGCCGACTCGACCGCGCAGGTCACGCTGCTCGGCGACCGGTTCTACCCGGAGTTCGAGTCGTGCGCGGGCCTGGAGGTGCTGCGCCAGCTCGACCGGTTCCACATCGACGTCGCGTTCCTCACCGCGACCTGCGTGCACGAAGGCAGGCTCTCGCACCCGGTGCGGGAGTACGCCGACAACAAGGCCGCCTTCGTCTCCGCCGCCGACCGGGCCGTGCTGGCCGTGGACAACAGCAAGTTCGGCCGGTCCGCCACCTACGCGTACGGGGATCTCAGCGGCTACGACACGCTGATCACCGACGACGCGGCGCCACCCGGCGAAACCGCGCTGGCCCAGGCCCTCGGCGTGCAGGTCCACGCCGTCGCCCAGACCTGGGAGGACGGCTGAGCACCGCGGGTGCCCGGCCCGTTCGCCGGGCGCGGTGCGGTCAGGCCCCGGGGGCGAGTTCCGCCAACCACCGCCAGCGGTCGGTGCCGTCGGCCGGAGCGGCGTTGAAGTACTCCCAGCCGGTGATGCCGCCGAACTCCGGGTACTTCGCGCGCAGCTCCGCGAGCACGTCCCGCAGCGTCGCCGCGTCCACGTAGCCGGAACCGCCGTTGCCCCCGTTCGTCAACGCCGTCACCGCGATCCGGTCGGCGGGGATCACCCCGCGCTCGACGATCGCATCGAAGTCCGATGTGGACGAAGCATCGCCCCAACCGTTGTAGAACTGGGCGTTGAAGAAGGCGATCTCCTCGCCGACGTCCCGGTAGAGCCGGTCGTAGTCGAAGCCGGACAGGTTGCCGCCGCCGGACAGCGCGCTGGCCACCGGGCCCATCGAGATCACGAAGTCGGGCCCGAAGTCGGCGCGCAGCGCGGTGATGACCCGCTCGATGCCCGCCAGGGACATCTCCTCCTCGACGTTGAGGTCGATCCCGTCCAGCCGGCGCTCGGCGACCAGGTCCCGCAGCAGCGGGTAGTAGGTGTCGAACTCGGCGTCCAGCCGCTGGAAGCTGCCGTGCCCGGCTCCGCCGACCATGCCGAGCACCCGCACGCCCTCGTCCTGCACCGCCGCCAGGTCCGTCCACATCGGATCGAACTTGGGGTCGTCCGGCGGGTCGTCGTTGAGGTGCACCTCGGTCGGCGAGTTCAGGTGGATCGCCCCGACGATCAGGTCGGTGACGGGCACGTCGTGGTCGGTGAGCTCGCGCGGCGAGACGTAGCGGTCGCCGTCGTACTGGGTCTGGTAGTACATCGCGGCGTGCTCGCCGCCGGCGGCGTCGGCCCGCGGCCGCACCTCCACGACGAGCGCGAGCACCACGGCCAGCACGACCGCGGTGGCCGCGACCAGCACCGCGCGCCGGACGCCGACGCGGTGGGGCGCCGGGAACTGGAGACTCATCCGCACATTCCTCGTTTCCCTCGCCCGCGCACCTGGCGGGACCATTCGACCCCGCGCGACCCGGCCGGTCAACGCCACGAACGGAGCAACGCGCTCCCGTTTACCGTTCGCCGGTCGCGTCCCGGTCGGTGGTGAGGTCGCGGTCCCGCGTCTCCGGCGCCAGCCAGGTGGCGAACCCGCTGACCAGCGCCGCCACCGACATGTACACCGCCACCGGGATCCAGGAACCGGCGAACGCGGCGACCAGCGCGGTGCACACCAGCGGCGCGATCCCGCCGCCCAGCATCGAGGAGAACTCGCGACCCAGCGTGACGCCCGCGTACCGGTAGCGGGTGCCGAACAGCTCGGGGAAGTAGCTCATCTGCACCCCGACCAGGCCGTGGCAGGCCAGCACGAAGCCGAGCACGACCACCACCACGACCGCCGCGGTGGAGCCGGTGTTCAGCGCGATGAAGCTCGGCCCGGGCAGCAGCACCAGGGCGGCGAAGATCAGCCCGGACACGGGCCTGCGGCCGAACCGGTCGGACAGGCGGCCGAAGCCGAACGCGGCGACCCCGCCGCACAGGGCACCGACCAGCAGCACCTTCGGCACCAGGTCCGCGTCCACCCCGACCGAGGACACCAGGTAGGAGGCCATGAACACCTGGTAGGTGTAGGACTGGGTGCTCACGCCGAGGTTCATCAGGAACACCAGCAGCAGCGGGCGCCTGCCGCGCCGGAACACCTCGGCGACGGGGCGGCGCGGTTCGGCCTCCTGCTCGCGCAGCTCCTGGAACACGGGGCTCTCGGCGAGCCTGCGCCGCAGTACCAGGGCGGCGACGGTGACGAACAGGCTGCTGGCGAACACGAGGCGCCAGCCCCAGCTCATCAGCTGGTCCGGCGGCAGCAGCTGCGCCAGCACCCACGCGACCGCGCCGACGGCGGTGCCCAGCGCGGCACCGGTCATCACCAGCGCGGCGAGCCGCCCGCGGCGCCCGGGCGCGGCGGTCTCGGTGAGCAGCGTCGCTCCCCCGGCCTGCTCGGCTCCCGCGCCGAGCCCCTGCAGGCAGCGGCACAGCAGCAGCAGCACCGGCGCGAGCAGCCCCACCTGGTCGAAGGTGGGCAGCAGCCCGATGGCCAGCGTCGACCCGCCCATCAGCAGCAGCGTCGCCACCAGCACCCACTTGCGGCCCAGCCGGTCGCCGAGCCGGGAGAAGATCAGGCCGCCGAGCGGGCGGGCGGCGAACCCGACGGCGTAGGTGCTGAAGCTGGCCAGCAGCCCGGCGGCCGGGGAGATCCCGGGGAAGAACAGCTCGCTGAACACCAGCGCGGACGCGGTGCCGTAGATGACGAAGTCGTACTGCTCCAGGGCGGTGCCGATCAGGCCGGCCCAGGCCGCGCGGCGCACCGAGCGCTGGTCGGGTTGCGGCTGCGCGGGGGCGCTCTCGGGTGCTGCGGTGCTGTCCATGCGTCCTCGGATGGATCAGGTCGCGTGCGGTGCGACGGGCGGGTCGGAGTTCAGCCGGTGCAGGCCGCCGCGGCGGCGGCCTTCGGTCCGTGCCGGACGAGGAGGTCGAGCAGTTCGGCGACGCGGGCGGTGAAGTCGGCGTGCCCGGCGAGTTCCGCGCCGAGCAGCCCGCGTCCGAGCACCTCGCCCACAGTGGACTTCGACGACGCGCCGCGCCGCATCGAGTCCACGATGGACTCGCGTGCCGGGTCGGACATCGCCGCCGCGTGCGGACCCGCGTCGGCCCCGCCGCCGAGGCAGCGCAGGTAGGCGGCGACGGTCAACGCCAGCTGCTGCGGCATCCGGCCGGCGCGCAGGTGCGCCAGCGCCGGATCCGGCACCCGCTGGGCGAGCTTGACCGAACCGTCCGAGCCGACCTGGCGGGTGCGGTGGCCCAGCGCCGAGTTCGCCCAGCGCTGGAAGAGGCTCGCGATGTAGTCCTCGGCGTCGACGGCGGCGGGCACCGCCAGCGTCGGCAGGTAGTCCGCGCGCAGCGCCCGGTCGGCGGCCTCGGCGATGAACGGGCGGGCGATCGCCTCCGGGATCGTGTCGCAGCCGTCGAGCGCGCCCAGGTAGGCGATCAGCGAGTGGGTTCCGTTGAGCAGCCGCAACTTCAGCAGCTCGTAGGCCTCGACGTCGTCGGCGAACAGCACGCCGGAGCGCTCCCACGCGGGACGGCCCGCGGCGAAGTCGTCCTCCAGCACCCACATGCTGAACGGTTCGGCGGGCACCGGCACCGCGTCGCGCACCCCGAGCAGCTCCCGCACCTCGGCGCGGTGCGCGTCGGTGGTCGCGGGCACGATGCGGTCCACCATGCTGTTCGGGAAGGTCACCGAGGCGTCCGTCCAGCGCTGCAGCTCCTCGCGTTCGGGCGCGGGCAGTTCGGCGGTGAACTCCCGCACCAGCCGCGCGGTCTGCCGCCCGTTGCCGCCGAGGTTGTCGCAGCTGAGCACGGTGATCGGCCCGGATCCGGCGCGCATCCGGCGTTGCAGGCCGCGCACGATCCGGCCGGTGGTGGTGCGCGGCGGCGCGTCGCCGCGCAGGTCGGCGCGCACCGGCTCGGAATCCAGGTCCAGCGAGCGGGTGCGCGGGGAGTAGGTGTAGCCGCGCTCGGTGACGGTGATCGTCACGATCCGCGTGTCGGGGGCGGCGATCGCGTCGAGCACCGCCTCCGGCTCGTGCGCGGCGACGAGCGCGCCGGTGTGCACGCCGGGAACGGTGGCGGTGCTGCCCGCGGGCGAGGATTCGAGCACGGCGTAGCGCAGCTCCTGCTCCCGCATCGCGGTGGCCACGGAGGTGGAATTCCCCGCCACACCGAGGATTCCCCACGGCCCGTCGGTGTGCGCGAGCGCTCGGGCGGTGTGCACGGCCTGGTGCGCGCGGTGGAAGTTGCCCAGTCCCAAGTGGACGATTCCGGTGCGTTCCGGCGGAGCCGGGCGCAGCAGGGCGTGCGCCGGGGCCGTGGAGGCGCCGAGCCGGGGCGTGGTCATCTGCTCACCAATCCGTCATCGAACCGTCGCGGCGGCGCGCGACGGGCAGGTAGGCGGGTTCGTACGGGAACTTCGCGGCGGCGGCCTCGTCGACGGTGACGCCCAGGCCCGGTTCCTCGCCGGGGTGCAGGTGGCCGTCGGCGTAGCTCCAGGCGTGCGGGAACACCTCGTGCACCCGCTCGGCGTAGCCCATGTACTCCTGGATCGCGAAGTTCGGGGTGCTCATCCCGACGTGCAGCGAGGCGGCCAGCGCCACCGGCGACACGTCGGACGGCCCGTGCGGTCCGAGCCGCACCTGCCAGAGCTCGGCGAGCGCCGCGATGCGCCGCAGGTGCGTGATGCCTCCGGCGTGGGTGACGCAGGTGCGCACGAAGTCGATGAGCTGCTCGGTGATCAGCGACTGGCACTCCCAGACGGTGTTGAACACCTCGCCGATCGCCAGCGGTGCCGTGGTGTGCGCGCGGACGCGGCGCAGCACCTCCTGGTTCTCGGCCGGGGTGACGTCCTCCAGCCAGAACAGGTCCACCGGTTCCAGCGCCCGCCCCAGCCGCGCCGCCTCGCCCGGGGTGAGCCGGTGGTGGGCATCGTGCAGCAGGTGCAGCTCCGGGCCGACGTGCTCGCGCACCGCGGACAGCACCCGCGGGGCGTGCCGCAGGTAGGCGGCGGTGTCCCACACCTCCTCGGCCGGGGCGGCACCGCGACCGGCGGGCTCGTAGCCGCTGCCGCCGCGGTGCACCCCGTAGACGGTGTCCAGCCCCGGCACCCCGGTTTGCGCCCGCACCGCCAGGAATCCCTCCGCGCGGCGCGCGTCCACCGAGTCCAGCAGTTCCGGCACGTCCCAGCCGGTGGCGTGGGTGTAGGTCAGCACCCGGTCGCGGACGGCGCCGCCCAGCAGCTGGTACACCGGCAGCCCCGCGGTCTTGCCCTTGACGTCCCACAGCGCCAGGTCCACCGCGCCGATAGCGGTCATCGTGACCGGGCCGCGCCGCCAGTACGCGCCGCGGTACAGGTACTGCCAGGTGTCCTCGACGCGCGCCGGGTCGCGGCCGATCAGCAGCGGCGCCACGTGGTCCCGCAGGTAGGCGGCGACGGCCAGTTCGCGGCCGTTGAGCGTGGCGTCGCCCCAGCCGACGACGCCGTCCGCCGTGGTGATCTTGAGGGTGGTGAAGTTGCGGCCCGGGCTGGTGAGCAGCACTTCGGCGGCGACGATGCGGTCCCGGCTCATGCGGTCTCCTCGCGGACGGGGCCCGTGGTGCCGCGCACCACGAGCTGGGTGGGCAGGCGCAAGGTGCGCGGCAGGGTCCGCTGCCCGGCGACGGCACGGCCCAGCAGTTCCAGGCTCACCGCCCCGGCGCGCTCGATCGGGGCGGCGATGCTGGTCAGGGCCGGGTGGGTGATCTCGGCGAGCGGGATGTCGTCGAAGCCGACCACGCTGAGCCCGTCCGGGGCGTGCACGCCCAGCGCGCGGGCGCCGGAGACGACGCCGAGCGCCACCAGGTCGTTGTGCGCGATCACCGCCGTCGCCCCTCCAAGAACACCGACAAGTTCGCCGAGGTCGACTGGTCGCCCGGCCCGCACGGTTCGCCGCTGCTGACCGGCTCGGC
>NZ_JAIUJZ010000278.1:0-8409 GCF_020176775.1 Saccharopolyspora sp. 6M | reverse complement strand
ACTTGGTAAAGCGCTGCCCGCGCGTGGGAACCGTTGAGAACCCGGGGGTGGGCCGGTTGCGCGGGTGGGCGGCGGCTCAGCGGCTTCGCCGCTGACAGGAAACGGCCGAGGGCGGCGGGCCGGGGGGGCCGCTGAGGTTCCGCCACCCGAGCACCACGCACCCCGAGTTCAACCGACAGGCGGTCACCCGACGGGCGCCGCGGACCGCCGGGGCAGCACCGACTCGGCGACGATCGCGCCGCGGTGCCGGATCACCGTGGCGGCCAGCTCCTGCGCGCGGTGCGCCGCCGCGACCGGATCGGCACCGGTGAGCCGAGCCGCGAGGTAGCCGGCGTCGAACGCATCCCCGGCGGCGGTCGAGTCCACCACGGACTCCACCGGCACGGCAGGCACCCGCACGACCCGCTCGCCGTCGAGGACGACGCAGCCCGCGGCACCGTCCTTGACCGCGACGTCCGCCACCCCGGCCACCCGGAGCCTGTCCACTGTGGACTCCGCGGTGGGGTCGCCGAACAGCGCCTGCTCGTCGGAGAACGTGGGCAGCCCGACCGTCGTCAGCGACCACAGCTCCCGCACCTGCTCGGCCGCCGCGGCGGCACCGTCCCACCCGGCCGGCCGGTAGTTGCTGTCGAAGGACACCCGGCCACCGGCGTCGCGGAACCGCCGCAGCGCCGCGCGCAGCCGCTCCCGCGCGGGCGGCGCGAGGATCTGCAGGCTGATCGCCGACAGGTGCACCAGGTCGTAGCCGTCGAAATCCGGTTCCCCGTCCGCGAACAGACCGCGGGCCGCCGACTGCGAGCGGTAGTAGGTGAACGAGCGCTCGCCGTGCTCGTCCGTGCGCACCAGGTACAGCCCCGGCTGCGCCCCGGCGACCCGGCCGATCCGGTCGGTACCGACGCCCTCCGCGCGCATCGCCGCCACGATCCGGTCGCTGTAGTGGTCGTCCCCCACCAGGGTCAGGTAGTCCACCTGCAGCTCCGCGGATCCGGTGAGCCGGGACAGGTAGGTCGCGGTGTTGAACGTGTCCCCCGCACAGCCCAGCGACAGCACGTCCGCTTCCCGGTGGGTCAGTTCGATCATGCATTCGCCGATGGCCAGTACCCGGATCACGCCCGGTCCTCCCCGTCTCGTCCCGCCCGGCGGCGCCGGGTGATCACCGATTCCACCACGCTCACCAGTCGTGCATCGAGCCGTCCCGCAACCGGTTCACCGGCAGGTACTTCGGCGAGTACGGGTAGCGGGCCGCGGCCTCCTCGTCGAGCTCCACGCCGAGACCGGGGGCGTCGCCGGGATGCATGTAGCCGTCCCGGAACGAGTAGTTCACCTTGAACACCTCACCCGCCGGATCCAGATGACCCATGTACTCCTGCACGCCGAAGTTCGGCACCGTCAGGTCCAGGTGCAGCGCGGCGGCGAACGACACCGGCGACAGGTCGCCCGCGCCGTGCGAACCGGTGCGCACCCCGTGCAGCGCCGCCAGCTCGAACACCTGCCGCAGGTGGGTGATCCCGCCGGTGTGCGACACCGAGGTGCGGATGTAGTCGATCAACCGCTCGCTGATCAGGTGCTTGCAGTCCCAGATCGAGTTGAACACCTCGCCGACCGCGATCGGCGTGGTGGTGTGCTGCCGGATCGTGCGGAACGCCTCCTGGTCCTCGGCCGGGGTGGGGTCCTCGATCCAGAACATCCGGTACGGCTCCAGCGACTTGCCCAGCTGAGCGGCCTCCAGCGGCGAGAGCCGGTGGTGCACGTCGTGCAGCAGGTGGAAGTCGTAGCCGAACCGCTCCCGCACGGCGCGCATCAGCTCCGGCGCGAACTCCAGGTACGCCGGGGTGTGCCACACGTTGTCCGAGGGCATCGCCGCGTCCGCCGGTTCGTAGGTGGAACCGGTCCCCGGGTGGTGCAGCCCGTAGGTGCTCTCCAGGCCGGGCACGGCGGCCTGCACCCGGATCGCCCGGTACCCGCGCTCCCGGTAGGCGGCGACGTCGTCGAGCAGCTCCTCGACGCTCTGCCCGCTGGCGTGCCCGTAGATCATCACGCCCTCGCGCGCGGCGCCGCCGAGCAACCGGTGCACCGGCAGCCCGGTCTCCTTGCCGAGCAGGTCCCACAGCGCGACGTCGACGGCGGCGATCGCGGTCATCGTCACCGGCCCGCGCCGCCAGTAGGCACCGCGGTACAGGTACTGCCAGATGTCGTTGATGCGCCCCGAGTCCCGCCCGATCAGCAGCGGGCACACGTGGTCGCGCAGGTAGGAGGCGACGGCGAGCTCGCGCCCGTTGAGCGTGGCGTCGCCGAGCCCGGTCAGCCCGTCCTCGGTGGTGATCTTCAGCGTGACGTAGTTGCGGCCGGGGCAGGTGACGACGACGTCGGCGGCGGTGATCTTCACGGGGTCTCCTCGGCGAGCACGGCGATCTTCAGATGATCGCGTTCGGTCAGTGCGGTGCGCAGCGCCCGATCGGCTTCGGCGAGCGGGAACCGGGCGGTGACCATCCGCTCCAGGTCGGCCCGCCCGGAGCGCAGCAGCGCCGCGGCGGCGGCGAACGCTCCCGGTCCGTAGCGGAAGCAGCCGCGCACGTCGATCTCCCAGCGCTGCGCCGCCGCCAGCAGGTCGGGCGCCGCGGGCCGGTTCGCGGGGATCCCGACCAGGGCGACGACGGCGCCGGGAACCAGCGCGTCCAGGCGCACCGCCTCCGGCGCACCGGAGCACTCCAGCTGCTGGTCGAAGGCACCCGGCTCGGGGTGGACGGTGCCGGTGTCCAGCACCTCGTCCGCTCCGGCCCCGGCGGCGAGGTCGAGCCGCCGCCGATCGACGTCGGTGAGCACGATCCGCGCGGCGCCCGCGGCGCGGGCCGCCGCCACCGCGAGCTGCCCGATCGGCCCCGCTCCCGTGACCAGCACCGAGGCGCCGCTGACCACCCCGGCGCGGCGCACCGCCCAGCAGGCCACCGCGAGGGGTTCGACCAGCGCGGCCACCGCCGGATCGGTCCCGGGCGGCACCCGGTGCACCAGTTCCGCGTCCACCACCAGCGTGCCGCGGATCGTGCCGTGCACCGGCGGCGAACCGAAGCAGCGCCCCGACGGGCACAGGTTGTAGCGGCCCGCCGCGCAGGTCGGGCAGCGGCGGCACGGGCGCGCCGGTTCGACCGCGACGGATGCGCCGAGCAGTCCCGCGTCGACGCCCTCGCCGAGTTCGACGACCACCCCGGAGGCCTCGTGCCCCAGCACCGTGGGCGAGCGCAGCACGTTCGACCCGTTGCGGCCGTCGGCGTAGTAGTGCAGGTCGCTGCCGCACAACCCGGTGGCGCGCACCGCCACCCGCACCGCACCGGGCCGCAGCGGCTCCGGCTCCACCTGTTCCACCCGCAGGTCCCGGGCACCGTGCAGCACGGCGGCTCGTTCGCTCACCACTCCTCCACTCCGTCAGCTCCTCGTTTCCGCGCCCCCGTCCGGGGAAGTCCGCCGCGGACTCACGTGCGGACCGGCAGCGGCTCCACCTTGCGGATCAGCACCCCGTAGGAGAACGCGCCCACCAGGCCCAGCACCCCGGACAGCACCAGCGGCGCCACGAACGATCCGCCGGTCGCCGTCTGCAGCACGCCGGTGACGATCGGGCCGACGAACCCGGCGATGTTCGACGCGCAGTTCTGGATGCCCGCCAGCGAGGACACCTGCCCGGGCTGCGGCGCCACGTCCGCGGGCAGCGACGCCACCGACGCCGCGCTGAACGCCAGGCTCGCGTAGGAGATCGACAGCAGCACCACCGCGGTCGCCGCGTTCGGCACCACCACCGCCAGCGCGATCACGGAACTCAGCAGCATGCCCGGGATCAGGCAGGTCTTGCGGGCCCGGGTGAGGCTCCAGCCGCGCCGCACCAGCGAATCCGACGCCCAGCCGCCGAGCAGGCTGCCGCCGATCGCCACCACGCCGGGGATCGCACCGACCGTGCCCAGCTCCAGCAGGTCGAAACCGCGCGCCTGCACCAGGTAGCTCGGGAACCAGGTGATGAAGAAGAAGATGATGTAGTTCAGGCAGAAGAAGCCCAGCATCATCGCCCACACCGTGCGGTACCGGAACAGGTCGCGCCAGCGCACCTTCGGCCCGTCGTCCGATGTGGACTCCTCGCGCGCGCCGCCCGCCCGGATGTAGGCCAGCTCCTCGTCCGTCACCCGCGGGTGGTCCTCCGGTTCGTGGTAGGACAGCCACCACCACCCCGCCCACAGCAGGGCGAGGACGCCGACGACGATGAACGCGGCCCGCCAGCCCTCCCAGGCGATGATCGCGGTCACCACCGGCAGCGCCACCGCGGTGCCCGCCCGCGCGCCGTTGTCCCAGATGCTGTTGGCGAAGGCGCGCTCGCGGCGCGGGAACCAGCGGGACACGACCTTCGCCGAACCCGGGTAGCCGGTGGACTCGCCGATGCCCAGCAGGAAGCGGAACACCAGCAGCGACAGCAGCCCGGTGACCAGGCCGGTGAGCATCGTCGCCACGCCCCACACCAGGGCGCCGAGCGCGAACGCGCGCTTCGCCCCGATCCGGTCGATGAGGGCACCGGCGGGGAGCTGGAAACCCGCGTACGCCAGGAAGAACGTGCCGAGCACCAGCCCCTGCACGCTCGGGTCGAAGCCCAGGTCGTGGTTCATCGACGGCAGCGCCACGCTCAGCGCGGAGCGGTCCACGTAGTTCACCGAGAGGCCGACGAAGCACAGCAGCGCCATGCCCCACCGCAGGTTGTGCGCGCGGCCGCGGGGGCGGGCCGCCCCGGTCGCGGCCTCGGTTCGCCCGGTCATCGCTCCTCCTCGAGCCGCCCGGTTCCCGCGCCGACGAAGCATCGTTCCGTTCCGCGGAATACCGTTCTGCTGATGCGAACGGTAGCGTAAGGGGCAGATCACCGGAAAATCAACGGCCGAGGAAGCGGTGCAGCACCTATGAGCTCCGGCGCCACCGAAGGCAGCGCACTGCGCACGCTGCGCGTGCTCGAAGCAGTGGCCCGCACCGGCGGCCCGCACCGGCTCGGCGAGATCGCCGCCGACACCGGCATCGCCAAACCCAGCACGCACCGCATCCTCAGCGGGCTCAGCGGCGCCGGGTACGTCGTCAGCGACGGCGACGGCGCCTACGGCCTCGGCCCCCGCGCCTACGCGCTGTCCGCCACCATCGCCTCCGCCGAGGACACCGGCGGCGACACCGTGCTGCGCCGGTTCCAGTCCGAGGTCCAGCAGACGGTGCACGTGGCGCTGCGCAGCGGCGATCACGCCATCTACGTGCGCAAGGTGGACAGCCCCGGGCCGTACCGGATGGCGTCCCGGATCGGCGGCGTGCTGCCGCTGCACTGCACCGCCATCGGCAAGGCCGTCCTCGCCCACCTGCCCGCGGACGAACGGGCGCCGCTGCTGCGAGATCTCACCGCCCGCACCGAGCGCACCACCACCGATCCCGCCGTGCTGGAGCAGGAGCTGGCCCGGGTGCGGGCCGACGGCTGCGCGCTCGACGACGAGGAGAACGAGCCGACCATCCGCTGCCTCGCCGCCCCGATGCTGGACCGCGCGGGCCGGCCGGTCGGCGGGGTGAGCATCTCGACGATCACCTTCCAGACCCCGAAGGAGGCGCTGCTGGCGCACGCGGACCGGTTGGTCGAGACGGCCGCGCTGCTCGCGCCCCTCTACACCTGACCACCGCCCGGCATCCCGCACCGCCGCGCGTTTTCCCCCGGGCGATGGGGAAAATCGGACGTCGCGGGCGCGGGGAACGCCGCCGAATCGCAACCCTCCGGCAACCGGATCGGAGTACGCTCGGTCACCACACTGGTGACGACGGTGACCGCGCGGCACCCGGCCGGGTCCGCTCCACCCCCGGCCCCCGAAACCGATGATCCCTCGATCCGGTGAGTTCGGGAACCGGACGGGCCGGACCGGAGTCGGAACCGGTTGCCGTCAGGAGTCGGCGAAGGGAGTCACTGCAGTGGATCAAGTCCGCGCCCGGTTGCGCGGCGGGCCCGAGGACGGCCGCGAGGTCAGCGTCCCCGCCGATCCCACCGGCCACCCCGTTCCGCGCATCACCGTGCCCGTCCGCGTCCCGGAGCAGCGCCGCGCGACCGCACCACCGCCGCTGCTGGTGTACGAGCGGTCCGGCTCGAAGCACACCGGAACCTGGGACTTCGACTACGTCGGAGCCGAGTCCCAGACCTGACCCCGGCGCACCTCACCGACCGGCCACCGCTCGCCACATCGGGTGCAGCAGCGGACCGCCGGGCAGTTCGATCGGCGTGCCCAGGTCGGCGAAGCCCAGCCGCTGGTACAGCGCGCGGCTGGCGGTGCTGCTCGCCTCCAGGTACGTGGGCAGCCCGGCCCGGTCGCACTCGCGCAGGCTCGCGGCCAGCGCGGCCGTGCCCGCTCCGGCGCGCTGCCGGTGCGGCGGGACGCCGATCAGCGACAGGTACCAGTGCGCGACCAGCGGGTGCCGCTCCCCGGTGAGCTCGCTGAAGGTCGCGAACCGGTCGGCGAAGGGCCCGAGCAGCTCGTGGAGCCGCCGTTCCCCCTCGTCATCCAGCGTCTTGGGCGGCTCCCGCCCGTCGCCGCGGAACCACACCTGCACCGCCGAACCCGTGGTCACCACGGCACCCGTGCGTTCGGCGTGCGCGACGGTCAGCTCGAACCACGCTTCGTACAGCGGTCTGCGCCGCGCGGGATCGGGCACCAGCCAGCAGGAGACCGCGTCGTGGACGAACGCGCTGACCAGCGTCCGGACGGGCAGGTCGAGGTCAGTTCGCATCGCCGGGCTCCTCGGCTCGATCGATCGTGGCGGATCGCGCTCCCATGCCGATCCGCGCGTAGGCATCCGGCCGGCGCACCCGCAGCACCGCGCCCCAGCAGAACCCGGCCAGCGCGACCGCCAGGTACGCGCCGGGCAGCGCCCACGCCGCCGCGGAACCCGGCGGCAGGCCCAGCACCGTGCCGAAGGAGCGCAGGGTCAGGACCAGGATCCCGGTGAGCACCACCGCCGCGATGCCCGGCGCCAGCAACGTCCGCCACCGCCCGCACCCGTGCCCCGGCACCCGCAGGAAGTAGCCGACGACGGCGAACGAGGTGGCGGTGACCAGGCACAGCACGCCGAGCGCTCCACCGGACGCACCCCAGAAGAACAGGTGGACGATCGGGTCCCACCCGGTCACCGCGAACAGCGCGACCACCAGCGCGGTGACGACGCTCTGCGTCACCGATCCCGCGGTGGGCGCCGAGGTGCGCGGGCTGGTGACCCCGAGCGCGCGCGGCCCGATGCCCTCCCGGCCGAGGGCGAACAGGTAGCGGGCGCACACGTGGTGGAACGACAGCATGCCCGCGAACAGGCTCGTCACGTACAGCGCGGACCCGAGCGTGACCAGTGCGGGCGGCAGCCGGTCGGCGGCGAGCACGAACATCAGCTCGGTGGAGTGCTCCCCGGCGGCGGCCACGATCCGGTCCGGTCCGGTGGCCACGGTCAGCGCCCAGGTGGAGAGCCCGTAGATCCCGCCGATCAGCGCCAGCGACAGGTAGGTGGCGCGCCCGACGGTCCGCGGGTCGCGGGCCTCCTCCGCGAGCACCGTGGAGTTCTCGAAGCCGATGAACCCGGTGAAGGCGATCACCAGGATCACCCCGGCCGCGGCGGTGCCGAGCTGCAGCGGGTTCAAGGTGGTCAGCGTGACCCCGGGCGCGGCGGGGTCGGTGACGAACGCCAGGTCGTAGAGCAGGATCATCGCGATCTCGGCGAGCAGCAGCACGCCCAGCACGCGCCCGTTGACGTCGATGCGCAACACCCCGAGCACCGCGACGAGCCCGGTGCCCACCCCGGAGAACACCCACCACGGCAGCGCGGGCCCACCGGCCTGGTGCAGGAAGTCCGCCGCCCCCACCCCGCAGCCGCCGACCAGGCTGACCTGCACCATCGCGTAGGCGAGCACGGCGACCCCGCCCGCTGCGGTGCCGCTGGTCCGGCCGAGCCCCTTCGCGATGTAGGCGTAGAACGCCCCCGCGTTCTCCACGTGCCGGGACATCGCTACGTAGCCGACGGCGAACAGGCCCAGGACGACCGCGACCGCCAGGTAACCGACGGGGATGCCGTTCACGCCCGAGACGGCGAACCCGCTGACCGCTCCCCCGCCGACGACGGTCTCCGGGGCCGCCGCGGCGACAGTGAAGAAGATGATCGACCACATGCCGAGGCGGGAGGCGGCGAGCGAGTTCGCCACCGGTCCCGGGCGGGGTGATCGCTCCGCCGATCTGGGCAGGGTGGACGGTGGCACGGTCGGTTCTCCTCGTTGGTCGGGGGGGGGCGGGGGGGGGGGGGGGGGGGGGGGGGGGGGCCGCGGCGGGGGGGGGGGGGGGGGGCGGGGGGGCGGGGGGGCGGGGGGGGGGCCGCCCCCCCGCCCCCGGCCCC